>JALRIJ010000165.1 GCA_023255485.1 Flectobacillus sp. | reverse complement strand
ATGGATGAGAAAGCAAGCATTTCCCAAGTGCTTAAACAATTTACAAAAGGCTTTTCTCTACTTTTTGTCATGGAACATAGTGGTTCATGTAGACTTTTTCAAGTATCAGTATCTCTTTTGTTTTTATTATATAACTTTAGTTATGTTAAATAGAAAAATTATAAAGCCCCTATCTGGCTTAATAAGAAATCTTTATCTAGTATCATGAAGTAACTACTCTAGCTAAAAGTATTAATTATTTTTACTAGAGTATCCAGAATTGTCAAATGAATTTGTGGAAGAATGCAGGATGAGATTAAGGACGTTTTTCAGAAGAATCTCTGACGATTAAATTTGTAGCAAGTGAAAATTGCTGAGGAATATACACATTCGTATTTTCCATGTGTTCTAGCAAGGTGATGATTAATTGCTTAGACATCTCATAAACAGGCTGATTGATAGCTGAAATAGAGGGTCTGTGAATTCTAAATAGGTCATTATCATCAAAAACCATTACCCCTATTTCAGAGCCTATGTGTATTCTTTTATCATTCAAAACCTCTATACCACTCATAGCTAAATAGTTGGTGCTGAAGAAAAGGGCATCAAGTTGAGGGTTGTCTTCTAAGATACGGTTGATGTCGCCTATAATTTGTTGTTTCTTTACTTGGAGGTAATCAAACTTATACACCAACGATTTTAATCGAGCTTCGTTAACTGCCTGTTCATAGCCCAGTAATCGTTCAATCATCTGATTTTGAGCAGAATCCAGCGTAATAAAAGCAATGTTTTTGTATCCCTGAAAAATCAAATATTTCACCGCATTATAGGCCCCTTTGAAATTGTCAACACCTACAAAGCTAATTTGATTGTCATTATCAGAGCAATTTCTATCAAAGAGCACAACGGGTAATCCTAAAGCTACAAGGCTGTTCACGGTATCTTCTAATCCTTCTGTTGGCGTAATGATATATCCATCAACGTTTCTGTCTTGAAAGGTTTTAATTAAATCTTTCGCTTTTTGGGTATCGTTCTTGGTACTACTATAAATGATTTCATATCCATTTTCATAGGCGATGTTCTCAATGTTGCCTGCTACGTTCGCAAAAAAAGGATCGGAAATATCTTCTACTATGAGTCCAATGACATTCGTTTTACCTGTGCGTAAGCTTTTGGCCAAATGATTAGGCTTATAATTATGTTCTTTGACAAACTCAAGCACTCGTTTCGTAAGGTCGCTACTAATCCGTTTTTCCTTTGCTTTGCCATTCAGAATATACGAAACGGTTGCCGTTGAAACCTGTAATGCTTCTGCAACCGCTTTGATAGACATTTTTTTCATAGAGATTCTATTGTTCTATTTGAGGATAATTACTAGCAAGTTAATCGTTTATTCTCATTAAATTTTATGAGTAGATTAAATAAAATGAGTAATAAGACTTCATTTTTTGTGCTTTTTAGAAAGGATAGGTGATTGCAGCGAAGACATCAGTCGATTGGACTTTATTTTGCAGAAAAGAGGTACTAGGTTAACATTCATACCTGATTAGAAGCTAATGTATTTGTCGTGGTTGAAAACAAAATAATAGGAACGCTATCAATTTTTATTTCAAGTAAAAAGAAATCATCTTTTAGGTATTTCCCACGGATATTGGGGTCTTTCCTAAAAGACGATTTCTAACAATATGTCTGGCAACATTAATTGATTTTAACTTGACTACTCGTGGTTGATTAGCAATCGTAATACATATAACCTTTCTACAGAAGAGGTACTTTCCTTGTCGCTCCTATTTTTTGAGTACAAACGATAAAATTCAGCATGAAAATAAGTATTACAAATCAATTTCTATCTTACTATTGACCAATCGTAACAACTAATTTTCCTCGAGTACTTCCTGTTTCTTGCTGTAAATGAGCCGCTGCCATTTCAGAAAAATCATACACTTTTGAGACAAAAGGGCGAATAATTCCTGCTTCGAGCAATTGGGCTATTTGTTCCATATCATCACCATTTGATTGCACAAGGAAGAAAAATCCATTTACACCCTTGGCTTTTGCTTTCTCGGTAACGGTTTCACTCAATCCCGAAGGAATACTAATCAATGTACCACCTTGTTTGACTACTTTTAAAGAAGCATCAATATTTTCGCCACCGATAGTCTCCAGCACCAAGTCAATATCATGTGTCGCTTCTTCAAGTTTAGTAGATTTATAATCAATGTGTTCGTCTGCTCCAAGATTCAACACAAAGGCTCTATTCGCTGCTGATGCTGTACCAATGACATAAGCTCCCAAATAACGAGCAATTTGTACCGCAAAATGACCAACTCCTCCAGCAGCAGCATGAATCAATACTCTCTGCCCTTTCGTAATAGTGGCTTGTTTAGTAAAAGCTTGCCATGCTGTTAGTGCCGCAAGCGTGGAAGCAGCGGCTTGTTCAAAAGAAATATTTTTAGGTTTTAAAGCAAGATGATTCTGCGGTGCAGCAATGTATTCAGCATAAGCTTGCCCTTGTCCTGGAAAATTAACCATTCCAAATACATCATCACCTACGTTGAATTTACTTACTTCACTCCCTACTTTCACCACTGTACCTGCTATATCCCAACCAATTATAATGGGTAATTGGTCTTTAAATCTGCCGAAAACTCCTTTTCCTGCACGGGTTTTTGCATCCACTGGATTAATACTAATGGCTTTTATGGCTACTAAAACTTCATTGGAATTGATTTCCGGTACTGCTACATCTGTATAGTGTAAAACCTCTGTACCTCCTGCTTCTGCTATATTTATTGCTTTCATAATGTATTTTGATTAATGATTATAATGCAAATTTATACTGAAATTGATTGTATTTAACTGTATAAGTTTACACTTTTGTGGTATATTTATACTTTTTAATGATGCTTATGCAAAAAGAACATATTTATCAGCCTTTTGAAATTTTGTTCAAAACACTCGACGAAGACCCACAGATGGAACATAAACATAGTTTTTTTGAGCTTGTATATATTTTGTCGGGTAAAGGAAAACAGTGTATCAATGAACATAAATTTGAATATCATGAAAATCATCTTTTTCTCTTAACTCCCAGCGACTGCCATAAATTTGATATTGAAACGACTACTTCGTTTTTCTTTTTGAGGTTTACCGATATTTACTTACAAAAAAATGGGCTTGCACCACAGTATGTCGAACAACTGGAATATATTTTACAGAATGCAAGCCATGAACCGGGTTGTGTGTTGAAAAACCAGAGTGATAAAACCTTAGTAAGACCCATTGTTGAAGCAATTATTCGAGAGCAAGTTAATCAAGATGTTAATAATCAGGAGCTAGTCACTCAATTGGTGAATACACTAATTGTGGTAGTAGCTCGCAATATTGCCAAATACCTGCCACAGCGAGTTAATGAGTATTCTGATGAAAAAATCCTGAATATCTTACAATATATTCAAAGCAATATTTACGAACCCGATAAAATCAGGGCAAAAACGATTAGCGACTACTTTGGTATTTCAGAAACATATTTGGGACGATATTTTAAAAAACATACTGATGAGACTTTACAGCAGTACATTATTAATTATCGGATACGATTAATAGAAAATCGCCTCAAAAACAGTGATTTACGAGTAAATGAAATAGCTGATAGCTTCGGTTTTACGGATGAAAGTCACCTCAATAAGTTTTTTAGAAAAAGTAAAGGAATCAGTCCTTTGGCATTTCGCAAAGCTGTGAGGGAAAATAAATAGTCAGTGAGCAAACTCAATTCAAACGGTATGTGTGAGTATGTAAGTATCGAAACTAAATCGGTCTGTAGGACTACCTATCAAAAGTTGTATCAATGTAAAACTTGATACTTAAATGAACAGTTCTCGAAGTAACCCTTTTGCTAAACCCTTCCACGGCAAATGTTGAAACCTTGTACAAACCTGATATTCAATAATCGATACTTACATTCTTTATTATTTTGACTTACAGGTATTTACCTAAATTTAATTCGGCATCACAGTTTTACTATAACACGTGGTTCTACGAAAGTTTAGACAGGTTCATCAACTGAACTGTATTTCTTAATTTTGGGGAAACCTAATTTTCAGGCAAGGTGCCCAAAAGAAACGTATCTCGGCAAAAGTATGGGTTAAATACTAGAGTTGCTATCCATAAAAAGAGGTAACATTTATTAAAAAACACGTAACAAAAACAATACTAATCAGGATTTTATCTTGTTTTTTATTAGTAATTAGCTGAAAATGAATTAGTTGTGTTTTGTATCAAAACTTTATATTTCAGAGTGATAAATGATAGTAAAATGGTTTTTATCAAGCTACTTTTGATAGTATAATACATATTTAAACACATTTACAAAAAAGCCTTTATCATGTATCGTCAACGAATCTATAGCCTTCTACTCTTGCT
The DNA here is from genome assembly GCA_023255485.1 of Flectobacillus sp. Lineage (GTDB taxonomy): Bacteria > Bacteroidota > Bacteroidia > Cytophagales > Spirosomataceae > JALRIJ01. The sequence goes on along the minus strand of JALRIJ010000165.1, from coordinate 2,640 downwards.
ACTGGGCATTTTATTTCATCATAAAAGCATGGCTCAACAACAACAACTATCTTCTTATCAAGAAGCTCATCGTCCTGCCTTTCATTTCTCACCCTCAACAGGTTGGATGAATGACCCTAATGGAATGGTTTATTATGAGGGAGAATACCATTTATTTTATCAGCACTATCCTGACGATAATGTTTGGGGGCCTATGCACTGGGGACATGCAGTTTCTACTGATTTAATTCATTGGCAACACCTACCTATTGCTTTATTTCCTGATAGTTTAGGCTATATTTTTTCGGGAAGTGCGGTCGTGGATTGGAACAACACTTCTGGTTTTGGTGTAAATAACCAACCTCCATTAATTGCTATTTTTACTTATCATGACATGGTTGGCGAGAAAAAAGGACTTGAAAAAATCCAGTCACAAGGCATTGCTTATAGTAATGATAAAGGGCGTACTTGGACTAAATACGCCAATAATCCCGTGATTCCAAGTCAAGGAGTTCGTGATTTTAGAGATCCAAAAGTGTCTTGGGATACCGAACACAGGCAATGGACAATGACCTTAGCAGTACAAGACCATGTGGAGTTTTGGGTTTCAAACGATTTGAAAAATTGGAAACGTACAGGTGATTTTGGAAAAGATGTCGGAGGACATGGTGGCGTATGGGAATGTCCCGATTTATTTCCGCTTCATGTAGGCAATACCCAAGAAACAAAATGGGTTTTGATTGTCAATATTAACCCAGGCTCACCTAATGGGGGCTCTGGAACACAGTATTTTGTGGGTGATTTTGACGGAAAAACCTTTGTATTAGACGAAAAATTCAAGGCAAATGTTGCCAATAAACAAGGTGTTTGGCTTGACTATGGTCGTGACAATTATGCTGGAGTTACTTGGAGTGATATACCTAAAACAGATGGTAGAAGAATTATGATTGGTTGGATGAGTAATTGGGATTATGCAAACAAAGTACCAACCAACCCTTGGCGTAGTGCGTGTACCTTACCAAGAACCTTGTCGCTAACCAACACGGAAGAGGGTTATCGCTTATTGACAAAGCCTGTAAAAGAAACGGATTTATTACATATCGCAGCTGTCAAACCGTATCGTATCGCTAATCAGGTCTTGAAAAGTAATGCCTCGCTAGAGCCAACATTGGGCTTTGTGCCAACGTTGTCAGAAGTGGAGTTTTCATTTGAAAAACCTCAAAAAAATAGCCTTATTCAATTAGAATTATCGAATAGCAAAGGGGAACGTTATTTGATTGGTTATGATTCAGAGAAAAACCAATTTGTAAGCGATAGAACAAAGGCTGGAACAAATGCCTTTTCTCCTAAGTTTGCCTCAACAATACATATTGCCCCTCGTGCGTCAAAACAAAAAACGGTGACCTTAAAGGTGTTTTTTGACGTAGCTTCGGCTGAGTTGTTTGCGGATAATGGTGCAACGGTAATGACAGATATTTTCTTCCCTACCGAAAACTTTACCAAATTACGCTTACAGGTCAAGGGTTCAGCTATGAAAATTAAGCAGTTAACGGTGACTCCGTTGCAACGTGTCTTGAAATAGCGATACTATTTTCGAAAATTAGTTTGGGATAGTTTCTTGAAAGGCGATGCTTATTCGAGGAACTATCCTACTTTCGTTTAAAGATGTCAGAGAAAAGACTAAATAATAAAGACGACTATTCCTAGAAGCAGTAATTCTTAATAAACAACCAAGTGGTTGAGTTAAACTTTTTAGATGAAAAACGTATGAAAACTCCCATTATTTTCACTAGTAAATTTTCACGGAATGTATTGGGTATGCTTGGATGTTTATGGCTATTGAGTTGCCAATCTGAGCAGAAGTCTCCTAGCTATACAATCGGTTTTTCACAGTGTATAACAGATGATAGTTGGAGACAAACGATGCAAAAAGGAATGGAAAGAGAGTTATCTTTTTCTCCTGAAATGCACTTGATAATGAAGGATGCTAAAGGTAATAATGAGTTGCAAATCAGGCAGATACAAGCGTTTATTAAAGACCGTGTTGATTTACTAATCGTTTCACCTAATGAAAGTAAATTGATGACTCCCATTATCGAAGAAGCTTATCATACAGGAATTCCTGTATTGATAATAGACAGGCGTATTCAGTCGAAAGAATATACTGCATTTATTGGTGCAGACAATACCTTAGTGGGACAAAATGCGGGTACATATGCTAATTTACTTTTGAAAGGAAAAGGTAATGTGATTGCTATTGGCTCTGGACCTCAGACTAGCCCCACCATCGACCGAAATGCGGGTTTTATGAAAGCGATAAAACCCTATTCTGCGATTCATTTTCTTCAAACCTTGTGGGTTGATGCACATTTTTCAGATAGTTTAACAACCTATCTAAAAAGTCATCAAGTTGATTTAATATTTGCTCATAACGACCGTTTCGCTTTGAGTTCTTACCAAGTATGTAAGGCTTTAGGACTGGAAAAAAAGATTAAAATCATTGGAGTAGATGGACTGGCAGGAAAAGAAGAAGGACTTGATATGGTACAAAAAGGCATGATTAATGCCACGGTGTTGTACCCTACAGGTGGTGAGGAAGCCATTCAGCTTGCTGCTCAAATCTTAAAAAAACAGCCTTTTCAGAAAGAAAATAAGCTTTTT
>JALRIJ010000164.1 GCA_023255485.1 Flectobacillus sp. | reverse complement strand
AGGGTAAGTCCAGTACACGAGCTACGTCTTTGATAGACATTTTAGCCGCCATGGTACCATAAGTCACAATATGGGCTACCTGTTGTTTACCGTATTTTTCAACCACATAATCAATTACCTTCTGACGACCTTCATCATCAAAATCCGTATCAATATCGGGCATTGATTTACGGTCAGGATTTAAGAAACGCTCAAATAGGAGGTTGTACTTAATGGGGTCAATGTTGGTAATCCCGATGCAATACGCCACCGCAGAACCAGCCGCCGAACCACGCCCAGGCCCCACAAAAACGCCCAATTCTCGTCCTGCGTTAATGAAATCCTGTACAATCAAGAAGTAACCAGCAAAACCCATCGTTCGAATTACGTGCAATTCAAAAGCTAGACGTTCCTTGATGTGAGGCTCTTCCCAATTGTCGCCATACCGTTTTCTTGCCCCTTCCCACGTCAGGTGTTCGAGGTAATCATCTTGTGTAGCAAAACCCGTCGGGATTTGGTAATTAGGCAATAGAATATCCTGTTTTAACTTGAGGGTATCGCATTTGCCAACAATCTCGTTGGTATTGTCAATTGCCTCTGGAATATGATTCCAGAGAGCCGTCATTTCGGCAGTATTCTTAAAATAAAATTGGTCATTGTAGAAGGCAAAACGCTTTCCTTTCACGCTTTCTCCATCATCCAAATCCTTATAAGTAGGAGTAGATTGCTTTTCGCCTGTGTTAATACACAACAAAATATCGTGGGCGTTGGCATCCTTTTGGTCGAGGTAGTGCGAGTCGTTTGAGGCAATGACTTTTACGTTATATTTTTTAGCAAAACGTAACAAAACCTCATTGACCTTCAATTGGTCAGGGATTTCGTGGTTTTGTACTTCTACATAATAATCCTCTCCAAAAATGTCTAACCACCATTTGAATTCCTTTTCGGCTTCTTCTTCGCCATCACGCAAAATTGCTTGCGGAACAGACGCACCAATGCAACACGTAGTGGCAATGAGTCCTTCGTGGTGTTTTAAAATCAACTCTTTGTCGATACGAGGGTATTTACCATAAAGCCCGTCGATATAGCCAAGCGAACAAAGTTTGACCAAGTTTTCGTAGCCTTTACGGTTTTTGGCCAACATCAACTGGTGATATCGTTTATCTTTTTGTTCTTTGGTAAAAACTTTTTTGAAGCGATCTGTCACTACATAAAATTCGCAGCCTACAATGGGTTTGACCCCTTCATGCTTGCCAGCTTCGGCCACAAACTGAAACGCCCCAAACATATTACCGTGGTCGGTAATCGCAACGGCAGGCATATTGTCGGCTTTAGCTTTGGCAAATAACGAAGAAATCTTGGATGCTCCATCCAAAAGAGAGTATTGAGTATGGCAATGTAAATGGCTGAATTGCATGGTATTGGCGAATGTGCTGATAAATAATCGGTGTTTTTTATGGGTGAAGGAAGGACTTTCTTGAGGCTCTTTATGAAATTAGTTGGTTTAACGCAGACAGGGTTCTGAACCCTGTCTGCGTTATGCGATAACTATTTCTAAAACTATAAAGCTCCTTTATTTAAAGTGAAAATTCCTCTTCATGTTCATCAAAAAATAGGTAGTTTAATAAGTCCAAAAAGGGCTTTAAAACCAAACATTTTTCGGTGACACTGGCTACAAAGTTATCAGAACAAACCTCTTCGTCTGTAAATTGATGCCAAAAAAATAATTGTTTTTTGCGAAGTAGCTCTATTTCAGGGTGATTCTTATCGTATCCTTTGGGAGCACTTTTTACGGCTTCTCCTTCGGCTTCTCCAAAAATGGACACAAAACGTTCGTTATAAATAATTTGCTTTAATTCATCGGCATTGTAATCAATTTCTTGACGCAATTTAGCCAATTGTTCAGGCGTTGGGTTGTACATTCCGCCCCCTAAAAAAGACTTACCGTTTTCGATGTGCAAGTAATAGTCCATCCGATTTGCCTTACGTCCACCTTCTGAAAAACTAGCCGATAACCAAGTTTTGTAAGGAGACTTTTCTTTCGAAAAACGGACATCCCGTGCAATACGGTAGTTACAGTGTTTGACTTCGACACCCGTTAAATCTTCAAATTCGCCAATTGTACCAATAAGTTCTTTGATGGTTTCTTCAAAACTTGCTTTGACGGCATCATAGCGTTTTTTATTTCCGTGAAACCATTCTCTTGTGTTGTTTTCTTTTAAATCGCTTAGGAATGCGAGTGTTTCTGAAGTGATAGCCATTGACTGTATTTTTTCCCGATGGGGATTTATGGTTGATTAATTCGCTCTGAAAAGAGCGAAGCCCAGATTTGTCTTGTTTGAATAAGTGAAATTAAGCAAAATAACTCAATCAATGTTTGAAGTCTAAACTAAATTAGGGATTTTTGTAACCAATATCATAAGTAATCGCAATAAGGACTGTTGCCACAGAGTTGCCCAGAGTTTAAAAATCACAGAGCTTCACAGAGTTGTTGTATTTTTTCTTTGTGTAACTATAGGTCGGACTTCGTGTACCGCTGTGGCAACCGTCGCTACGGTAAAATAGTATCCATACATATTTACGTTAAAAATATAGTAAACATAAGTAATTGATTACCAAGTTTTACACAACTATGTTTTCTATGTGCCTATGCGGTTAAATCGGTAGGGATACTTAAATCCAACATTTAAAATTCATAATTCAACATTATCACATACCATGCGTATTTTAACAGGAATTCAAGCTTCGGGCAGACCACATTTAGGGAATATTTTGGGAGCGATTCGTCCAGCCGTAGCATTGTCAAAAGATCCCGCAAACGAATCCTTCTTATTCATAGCCGATTTACATACCTTAACGAGTTTGAAAGACGGTGAACAGTTAAGAGAAAACACTTACGCTATTGCGGCGGCATGGTTGGCTTGTGGTTTCGACCCAGATAAAAACTTTTTCTACCGTCAATCTAAACTAGCAGGGTATCATACCGAATTGATGTGGTATTTAAACTGCTTTACGCCATTTCCGATGTTGGCGAATGCTCATTCGTTTAAAGAGAAATCAGGACGTTATGCCGATGTTAATGCAGGGTTATTTACTTACCCCGTTTTGCAAGCTGCCGATATTATGCTTTATGATGCCAATCTTGTACCCGTTGGAAAAGACCAACGTCAGCATTTAGAAATGACTCGTGATTTGGGAGGAGCTTTTAACCGTCAATATAAAGCGGAGGTATTGGTAGTTCCAGAAGCAAAGATTGACGAAACTGTGATGGTAATTCCTGGGACAGACGGAGCAAAAATGAGTAAATCGTATGGGAACTTCATTGATATTTTCTTGCCAGACAAAGAGTTATTGAAAGTAATCAAGAAAATAGTGACGGATGTAACGCCTTTGGAAGAACCTAAAAATCCAGATACTTGCAATGTCTTTAAGCTATACAGTTTAGTAGCGACTCCAGAAGAAGTTGCAGCAATGCGTGCTAACTACTTGGCAGGTGGTTACGGTTACGGACATGCAAAACAGGCTTTACATGCTGTTTTGATGCGTGAATTTGCCAAGGAACGAGAACTTTTTGAATACTACATGAACAATATTCCAGAGTTGGAAGCGAAACTTCAAGCAGGAGAGCAAAAAGCGGAAGTAATCGCTAAAGCAACGATGGAAAGAGTGAGAAAAGTATTGTGTTTTTAATGTTGAAATTGAGCTAAGAATTTAATCGAATTAAGAGAATATAATGAAGCTAACGAACATACATATTGAAAATTTTAGGTGCTTTGAGAGCTATGATATTACATTTGGCTCTAGTGCTACTGTTTTAATAGGGAAGAATGGTTCTGGTAAAACTACCTTAATTCAAGCCATTACATCAGCAGTTAGTTTTATTTTTTCAAAATATACGGCTAAAAATCAACATGTTGAGTTGCTAGGTAACACACCTGATTTACATTTAGTAACGCTAACTAAAACAGATGCTTATTTTGATTCCGAAAATCAGATTTATAAATACCCTATTTCAATAGCATGTCAGGCTAATTTTCAAGAAGAGTTACTTGATTGGTCTATCTATAAAGAAACAGCCAACGGTAAATTACATGAAGTTAAATACAGAGATGCGTTTATGGTATTTACCGAATACTATAACCGTGATTTAAAAAAGTCATCCCTGCCCTTACTCACGTTCTTCTCGGACTCTTATCCCCATAAACGTATTAATATTGGCTCTTATGCCAAAAGTGTTTTGACAAGTGGGAGATTCTCCAGAGCTTTCGGGTACTATCAATGGGATGCTGAATCAAGCTGTGCGGAAATTTGGCAGAATCGCTATGTTGCCCAATATTCCAAGATTACAGATTTCAAGAATACAGAACAAGAGACACAACAAGAACGAGCTGAAATTGCCTTTATTGATGATAAAATCAAAACATTTACCGCTCCTTTAAGACCAGAATTTGGATTCATTAATAAAGAATTTCAAGTAAATAAAATCACTTTAGCTAGACCTTTGAAAGATAAAGTCTATATCCAGTTTGTCTTTGAAGATAATCGTAAAATACTTTTTGAACATTTACCTCAAGGCTATAATCGATTACTTTCTATTGTTTTTGATATTGCATACAGGAGTTACATTTTGAATAATGGCGAAGACTCTGAAGGAATCGTATTTATAGATGAAATAGAACTACATTTGCATCCTACTTTGCAACAGGAAGTACTAGAGAGGTTTCAAAAAACTTTTCCGAAAATTCAGTTTATTGTAAGTACTCACTCTCCCTTAGTGATTAGTAATTTAAAAGCCGATGGTCAGGTTAATAAAATCGTTAAACTTGAGTATGAGGGTGATTTCTACGAAAATGAGGAAGTTAGTAATGTGTTTGGAATAGATTATACAACTAATTTAGTTGAGGTGATGGGAAGTGATTATCGTTCTTCTACCATTGATAAATATATCAATGCGTACTTGTTTTTGTGGGGTAAAAATAAAATTAATGAGGCGGAAGAAATGAAAGAACGTTTACGGAAATATGTAGGAGGAGCAATTCCTGAACTTCTGGAAAAGGAAATAGAAACGCAAAAAAGTGCTTATTCATAAGTCGATGAAATACATTGATAAAAATAAAAATGTAGTTAGAGGTACAGCTATTATCGACCAATTATTATCAGATAATTGGTTAGATGATACATACACCAATATTGACTATGATAATGGACTGAACAATAAACGAAAGCCGTATAGGAACGATTTAATCAATGAACTTCTTGTAAATCAAGCTCACCTTTGTTGCTATTGTATGGTAGAAATAAGCCTAGTGGATACAACGCTGGAGCATATTATTCCTCACAAAGTAGCCCTCGAAGACTTTGAGTCTTATTTGTTAGCGGAAGAGTTATATAATCATGTCATTCATAAAAAGCAATTTGATAAAACAACTAGGTTAATACCCCCAGACAAATATCCCCATGATATTGCATATCATAACTTAATTGCTTCGTGTGATGCAAACGCACATTGTAATCATTTTAGAGGTAATAAGTATGTAAAGCCCTTTGTTTTTGATAGAAATATCGAAAATAAAGTAGAATATGATGCAGGAGGAAATGTTCATTCTGAATATGAAGAGGATTTTGTCAGGTTAGGACTTATAAAATCTAAAAGTCCATTGAAAACGATACGCATAATTTGGTTCAATATTGCCCAACAAGTTAATAGCTTAGAAGAGGTAAAGGAAGCGACTATTAATGATGTTATCAATGATTTAATTGAGAAAATAGATGATATTAGCATTGTAGAAAATTTTACGGGAAATACTCCCTACAGAAGCCAAGTTATGAAGTATCGCTACTTTTTTCATTATTTTAAACAAATTATGCCTCTATGAATCAACTCGACACACAAGCCTTTTTATGGCTAAATTCCTTTCATACCGATTGGCTAGACCCAATTATGGGTGTTATTACGGCTCGTAATACGTGGTTTCCAATGTATGCGGTCATTATTGGCAGTATTTTGTGGAAATATAAGAAGCAAGGCTGGGGGATGCTCTTGGTCATTGTACTAAGCGTGTTGTTTTCTGACCAAATTTGTTCGTCTATTCTCAAGCCCTTAGTGGCTCGTTTACGACCTTGTCACGAACCAGCCATTGCCCATTTGGTACATTTGGTAGGAGGGTGCGGAGGTCAATATGGCTTTTGTTCTTCTCATGCCGCAAATAGCTTTACCTTAGCAATGAGTTTATTTTTATTAGTCGGAAAAACCTACCGTTGGGTTTCTTTTTTATTCCTTTGGGCAATAATCGTCTCGTATAGTCGTATCTATGTAGGCGTTCACTATCCCTTAGATGTACTAAGTGGGGCAGGAATCGGAACAATTGTAGCAGTGATTTGTTGTAAGGTGTATGAAAGAATTCAGCATAAAGTCATTAGTAATATTGACTGATTTTTCTAAGCGATTGGGCTTGTTACTTTTAGTGCTATCTTTTCAAATTAAGAGCTATGCTAGTGATGGCAATGCTATCTTGGGAACATGGATGCACGAAGATAAGCAGTCCAAAATACTTATTTATAAGGTCGGAAAACAGTATTTTGGAAAGGTAGTATGGCTGAAAAATCCGCTACCGAATGGCAAACCAGCATTAGATAGTCAGAATGAAAACCCTTCACTTCGCTCTAAAACGATTATGGGTTTAGTATTGATGGCGAATTTAGTGTTTGATGAAACCGAAAATCATTGGGTAAACGGAACGGTCTATGACCCTCGTTCTGGGAAAAACTATGCTTGTAAACTGACTTTAAAAGATAAAGATACCTTAGCCATGCGAGGCTACATTGGTAAACCAATGTTTGGCAAAACGATTTTGTTTGTAAGCTGTGATTAAATGATAAGGAAGCCCTGACGGTCAACGACTCTGTCAGGGCTTTCTTATTTTATGCCTGTATTTCTTTGTTGTATCGCTATCAATCCAAAATTTAAAATTCAAAACCCAAAATTGCCCCTTACACTCCTCTCTTAATCAATTCTTTAATCAAAATTGTCATATTGGGTTCTGCCTTTGCTGCTGCGGTTAATATCTTGGCAAGACTAGCGACTTCTAAGGTTTCTGGAATCCCCATGTCGGTAATGAC
>JALRIJ010000163.1 GCA_023255485.1 Flectobacillus sp. | reverse complement strand
GTTAAGTTTTTAATATCTAAAAACGCTTTCAAGACAGAAGAGATTTGATACTCTTGGTACAAATCAATCGTAGTATAATTTCCTAAGGTTACCGTTTTGTCATCATAAGGGCCGCTTGCAGCTTGACTCACCGAGTGGATGGTATGTTGAATATTCCATTTTGGCGTGACATTATAACCAAGTGATAGATTAAATGAGTTTTTCGGTCTTCTGAATAGGTTCTGATACGTTTCGTCTTTTCCTGCAACGACCGTCGTTACGCTTCCTTCTACAAACGTATAATTGGCAGTAACAGTCAGTAGTTCAATGGTTGCTTTACCTTCAATTTCTACACCATAATCATGTTGTTTGTCAAAATTGACATACTTACCCCAAGGAGCAACATTTAGCGATTGATAAATGATGATATCTTTGGTGCTACGGTCAAAATAGACAGCACGAACATTGGCTTTTTTATCTTTCGTAAACAGTTGAGTTCCTATTTCAAACGTGGCAGCCGTTGTCGGCTTTAGGTCAGCATTGCCATATTCAGAGTATAATTGATATTGACTAGGTACTTTAAACGAACTCGAATAGTTTACAAAAAACTTAGCACTGTTTTTTAGTAAAATATAAGGGTTAATCGTGAAGGTCGAATTGCTACCATATACTGAATGCGAGTTGATTCTACCACCCAATTCTGCTCCGAAAATTCCTGAATTTTTCAGATTTAGCGACGCATAAGTACTGAATAAATTGGTGTTCGTCTTTGAAGATTCGATGGGAGTGGCGGTATAAGACCAACCTTCTCCACCCGAAAGGTAGTCGCTAGACATACTTTGTGAACGATTCTCAACACCTGCGATTAAGTCCAATTTAGTATTTAGCGAGAAGTTTCCGTAAAGCTCTAAGAAACTAGAATTTCCCTGATAATGTCCACGAACAAAGTCTGCAGAAACTACCGACATATCTTGTTGGTAATAACGTTTAGTTACGTTGTTTGAGTAATTCAAATGAAGTTTGCCTTTCGTCAATTCAAAGGTTGAACCAAGTCCCCAGAGCAAATTTTCATTGTTCGTAAAATAGTTTAGGGCATCTTTAAAACTACCATTATCTAAATCCACCTTGTTTTTATTGTAGCTGAAAATACCATTAATGTTTAGTTTTTTAGTTGCTTGATTATCAGCTGTTAAATTGATGTTATCTGTAGTAAAGCCATCTCTATCGAAGTTTTTATTTCCCACTTTATCTTTTGCTGTGGAAAAGCCTTTTGATGTTAAGTGACCTACTTGAAGAGCGTAATTTGTTTTAGCAATTTGTCCAACTAAGCCAACACTTGCCTTATAAGTATCGTAAGACCCTCCCGAAAGATTTACGTTGCCTTGAAACTGAGACGTGCTTTTCTTGGTAATAATGTTAATTACCCCTGCCATTGCATCCGAACCATAAAGTGTTGATTGTCCACCTTTTAAGATCTCGATGCGTTCAATTTGTTCCATCGTAATGAGGTTCAAATCGAAGCTATTACTTGAACTAGATGGGTCGTAGATTGGTGTGCCATTCAACAAAATAAGGGTATAGCCAGAAGCTGCCCCACGAACATATACATCCGCATTGGTTCCGTAGGCGTTTTGAGAGCCAATAATGGTAATTCCAGCTTGCTGATTCAATAATTCTACTACACTTTTGCCCGCACTTTTAGCAATTACTTCTGGCCCAATAACGGTTACTACTTTTCCTGTTTGAGCTTGCTTTTGTGCGTATTTACTAGCCGTCACAATTACCTCGTCAAGGTCTTTGTTGGTAGCTTGCTCTATTTTGGTACTATCTTTTTGAGCAAACGTAAGGGTAGTAGCCAAGGTACTAGCTACAAATACAATACTTTGTACTGATTTTAACATAATTTGAAGGGTAAATAGCCGAAAATCTCAGAGAATAGCTTTCTCTAACATCATGCGTCACTATTTAAATGGATTGAAAATAATCGAACGCTCAACTTGCCCCATCCGCCGTAGGCAACAAATTAAGAATGATTTAATGGCAGGTCTCCTGACTTGTTTCGTAGTGCCAAACCTTCCCAATTGGAGTATAGAGTTTAGACTAGCAAGCGTAGAGTTCAACTCATTACTCATTAATCAGCACTCATTACTCTGAATCAGTGGTTATTGGAGAGGGCAATACTTTTTATGAAACGTACAGTTGCGGGGACAGTTCAGGCTTTTACCTGATTCCCTATTAAGCTACGAACCTGCACAGAGGCAGGCATCAAGCACCATAAACTGAGGGCAAAGTTAGTGGAGGATACTCAGAAAACCTAGTACCAGTAGAAAATGCTAAATTTTGAATGATGGATTTTGAATTAGTGCTATACGAATAATTATCCTTGCTTTTAATTCAAAATTCAACATTTATAATCCAAAATTGATTACTAAGCATTACTTTTAAAAGCCATTTTTAACCAATACACAACGCCTAGTAACAGGATAATTTCTAGGGAATACTCTAGGATAAATGCTGTTTTTGTAAAGTCAGAAAAATGGAAGAACGGTTTGCCCGTTCTGAACCAAAGAGAAGCTTGTACGACGGCCACCGCATTGATAAAAAAAGTAGTTATTACCACCTTTTTGTCGTTAAAATTAGTCAGTGCAATTAATAAAGGCATTGCATAAATAAAGACATAATTGGCATACGAACCAATCTGAAATAACATCATGATTCCAAAAATAACTACCCAAATAAAGGGTAAAAAGCGGTTTAAAGGAAGGTCTTTTTTACGCAATGTTTGAAAAAGGGTGACACCCAAAATCAAGAATAAACCAATCCAGTTTAATAAACGAATGTTAAATTGAGCTATAATATTACCAAAGAAAGGATACAAAACCGCCCATATATTAGGCGACATTGGTTCTTGAGCTAATTGCAATGGCATCAAAAAGGATAGTCCATCTTTATAAAATAAAAAGCCCATTACGGGTAATCCAATAGCTGCCATCCCTGCGACGAAACTCACCTTATTATTAACTTTGAAGAAAAGCGGAGGAATGACTAATACAAAAAAAGCTTTGGTAGCTAACAAGCCTAATCCTGTGGCAATACCCAAAACAAAATCACTTTTTTGAAGTTTCCATAAATAAAGGACTAAACAGGCAAACCCCCACATCCAGATGTCTTCCTGACCACCAATGACACAAAAAACAAAAGGGCCAGGTAAGAGTAAGTAAATTAAAGATTTGAAGGAATTGCTATAGTTATCTGTTGAAGGAAAGCATTTGATGGTTAATCGTAATGCTACCAACTCAATAAAAATCATGACTAAGGTAACAGCTCTTGCGGTGTCCCAAAAAGGTAAAAATAATGCTGTGATATAAGCAAAGAAAGGAGAGTAGAGCGAGTCGAAGTCTCGGTAAACTAGTTTTAAGTCTTTTGCTCCTTGTGCAGAACGCCAAAAGATTTGTACGTCTGATTGTGCATCAATCCCTAAATAGACATAAATAATAAAGAAGGGAATGAATCGGAAGAAAAGCGACATAATGCCGAAGGAAAGCGTATTTCCAAGACGGTTGAAAATCTTTTCTTCTAAGAACGAATGAAAGAAAAAGGCTAAGCCAGCAAGGGCAGATAGGCCTAGAGAAATATATGCTTTCTGAAAAACGATGTCGTACATAAAAAAGGGAGTGCTGAACCTATTGAAGGCGAAATTGCTTGCAAAATTACAGGATTATCCTTCATTACGTAGAAAATTGAGTAAAATATAAGAGCTGAAGGGGATTTTTAGGTTTTTTAGACCTAAAAGTAAAACCGTACAAAATGGTATTTTTTGAAAATAAATTAGGACAAAATGATATTTTTTGACGATAGCTTTTGAAACCAAGTCTTTAGCGTTATTTTTGAACTCGAATTGTAATATCCCCCTCACACGATCAGCAAATTTGTTTGCTTAAAGATTAAATTTCTATATACAAGAACAATGGCAGAAATAATCACCATGCCCAAGATGAGCGACACCATGACAGAAGGTGTTGTCGCAGAATGGCTAAAAAAAGTTGGAGATGTGCTTAAACCAGGAGATGGTTTATTAGCCGAAATCGAAACAGATAAAGCTACAATGGAGCTTGATTTGGACGAAAGATTGGATTTGAGCAATTATAAAAATTGTAGATTATTATACATCGGTCTTGAAAAAGGGAAACCTGTTCCAGTCGATAGTGTTATTGCTATCATCGGTGAAGAAGGTGAGTCTTACGAAAGCCTATTGTCTGGCTCAGCACCAGCAGCAGCTGTGGAAGCAGCTCCAGTTGCAACAGCCGTTGTGGAAGCTCCAGTAGCGGCCGCACCAGCCGCACCAGCAATCGATACTTCAAATATCAAGGCGGAAGTCATCGGTATGCCAAAAATGAGCGATACCATGACAGAAGGAACATTGGTATCTTGGGTGAAGAAAGTAGGTGATGTAATCAAACCTGGCGATACGTTATTGGCTGAGGTAGAGACAGATAAAGCTACAATGGAATTTGAATTAGATAACTTCTTAGACGTTACTAAATACAATCCATGTACCTTGTTATATATTGGTATTGAAGCAGGTAAAACCGTAGCAGTAGATGACATCATCGCTATTATTGGTGAGCCAGGTGCTGATTTTCAAGCGTTAATCAATGCTTCAGCAGGTGCATCTGCACCAGTAGCAGCAGATCCAGTAGTGGCCGCTCCAGCTCCAGCACCCGTAGCAGCACCAGCTCCAGTGGCAGCTCCTGCACCAGCAGTAGTAGCGGCTCCAGCAGCAGCACCAGCTAGCACAGCGAAATTGGTAACAGATGCTAACGGTCGTGTAAAAGCTTCTCCTTTAGCAAAAGCATTAGCGAAAGATAAAGGCGTAAACATCAACCAAATCCCAGGTTCTGGCGAAAATGGTCGTGTGGTGAAAGTGGACGTTGATAACTTTGTTCCAACGCCAACAGTAGCACCAGCACCAGTAGCCGCACCAGTGGTTGTAGCGTCAGGAGCTCAAGAAAGCTATGAAGACTTCCCTGTAAATCAAATGCGTAAGACAATCGTTCGTCGTTTGTCTGAGTCTAAATTTACAGCTCCAGAATTCTACTTAACCATGGAAATCAACATGGATAAAGCAATGGCAGCGAGAGTATCAATGAACGAAATTTCTCCAGTGAAAATTTCATTCAACGATATGGTTATCAAAGCAGTAGCAATGTCCTTGAAAAAACATCCAAAAGTAAACTCTTACTGGATGACAGACAAAATCCGTGTGAACCACCACGTACACATTGGTATGGCTGTTGCAGTAGAAGACGGTTTGGTTGTTCCTGTAATTCGTTTTGCTGATACAAAATCATTGTCTCAATTATCGGCTGAAGCAAAAGAATTAGGCGGAAAAGCGAAGAGCAAGAAATTGACGGTAAAAGAAATGGAAGGTAATACGTTCACGGTAAGTAACTTAGGGATGTTTGGTATCGACGAATTTACGTCAATCATCAACTCACCAGAGTCATGTATCTTGGCTGTAGGCGGTATCAAAGAAACAGTAGGCGTGAAAAACGGTACATTCTATGCTACTAACGTAATGAAAGTAACTTTAACATGTGATCACCGTACAGTGGACGGAGCATCAGGTGCTGCTTTCTTACAAACCTTCAAACAATTATTAGAAGATCCAATCAAAATTTTGGTATAAGGCTTAGGTGTTAACTGTTTAAGAGTTTTAAACAATAACATTATTCCAACCAACATTGATTTTCATAAAAAAAGAGGCAATCCGTTTGGGTTGTCTCTTTTTTGTTGTTAACGAAATTGAATTATTCAAGATGAAGGTCGGTCAGTTTTAGCATCGCAAGGGAGTTTTTAGAAATGATACACAGGTTATCACCTAAGAGTCGAACTTCTTTACCAAATCCAAAAGAGGCTATTTTTTCGCCCTGTTCATTGATGACTAGTAGCTGGTCTTTTTTCGTAATGAACTCATACTTTTTATATTTCCCGATTAATTCCCAGTAATCATCTTTTGCGTATTCTATTTTTGTTTCGAAGTTGTTTGAAAAGGCTAGAACAGACTTGTCATCAGTACTAATGTAGTACTTTGTACTATCTGTTTTTTGCATACTTTTAACTTCCCATCAGCTTGTTCTATAAAGCAATATTTCCCTACAAAATTATTAAACTCCTTAGTATCTTTTCTTTTCATTTCTAGGGTCATACTATTCTCCCCATTACTAAGATTATATTTGGTTATTACTCTTCTATGGAGTACGATTAAAGTATCCTTATCTATTGTGAAGTTTTCTATTCTTCCAAAGTGTTCAAGTTTTGAGAGATAGTTTAAAGAACCATTCGGATTAAAGCGTGCAAGTATCGGGACTTCTCCTAATGCTTTTTGTAATTTTTTATTGGAAATAGGAATAAAACCAAGGTTGAAGACAATATAGCCATCTTGATTTTGCATGAGAAACGTTTTTTGATTGAACTCATCAATTAAATATTCAGTGTCAAAAATAACGTGTCCATCATAGCCAAGTTTGATAAAATGTCTTTTGGTTAAAAATATAATTCCCTCAGCATCATTAAGAATATTTGAGTTTGAATAAAATCCCCCCCAGTAATTATAGTTATGGAGATATTGACTTAATTGGATACTTCCAACATTGGCATCAATTTGATAGATATAGTCGTGTCCATTTGTCTTTTCGCTGGAAATAATAAAGAGTTGCCCATTTATGTAGCGATAATGCTGGGAGAGTCCATTTTTAAGCGAAATGTCATCTCGTTCCCAAATCGTTTTGCCAGTTGTTAAGTTAACAGCGTATGGATTTTCATTTTTAAGCAGTTTATTTTTATACGTAATGCCGATATTGAGGTCATGTAATGTGAAAAGTAAGGGATTGTCAACTTCCCAAAGTTCTTTTCCTGTATTTATATCAATACCATAATTTTTGTCAGTCTTTGAGAAAACTAAAAAATTATTGGTATTGATGACTTCTTGCTTATTGAGATTAAGTTTTTGCTGCCATAGTAGAGAGTCTAACTCAAGGTTCATTACCCCAAAATATCCAGTTTTAGAGCTGAATTCACTTTCAAAATTGATAAGAAATAAATTTTTCAGAGAGTCCATTGATACATCCGTGATG
>JALRIJ010000162.1 GCA_023255485.1 Flectobacillus sp. | reverse complement strand
ATTTAATTTAAAATTTTATTTAATGTTGGATGGATTTACAAAATCCGACATTAATGATTTTCAAAAATTAGATAGTGATTTTAAAACTCATTTATTAAATATATTTTATAAAGATTATTATTATAATAATTTTGGATTATAATCTAGTTTTATGATATTATGATAGATAGGAAATTATTTCAGGTTCTGAAATCAAGGATTAAAAAAGGCAAAGTCATTATACTTACTGGGCCTCGACAAGTAGGAAAGACAACCCTACTAAGAGAGTTGCAAGCATCCTTTTCAGAGAAAACACTCTGGCTGAATTGTGATGAGCCAGATATACGGAAATATTTAACAGAAGTTACCTCTACTCAATTAGGTAAGCTTATTGGCAATGCTACTATCATTTTAATTGATGAAGCTCAGCGAGTGAAAAATATTGGCTTGACCTTGAAATTATTAATTGATAATTTTCCAGATAAAAAGGTAATTGTTACTGGATCTTCTGCATTGGAATTATCGAATGAAGTAAATGAGCCATTGACTGGACGGAAGTATGAGTTCAATTTATTGCCAATTTCGGTGGGGGAAATGGTAGATTATTCTAGTAGAATAGAAGAAAATCGTCTATTGGAAAGTAGATTGATTTATGGCATGTATCCTGAGGTTATATTGAGCGAAGGAGATGAAGAAATAACCCTTAGAAATATCTGTGATAGCTATCTTTATAAGGATATTTTTGCCTACCAAGATGTCAGAAAGTCGGAAGTTATAGCAGCGTTATTAGAAGCTCTTGCATTACAAATTGGCTCAGAAGTTTCATATCAAGAGTTAGCAAGACTGTTGAAAATAGACCAAGCAACGGTGATTCGTTATATAGATTTATTGGAAAAGTCCTTTGTTGTTTTTCGATTAAGGGCTTTGAGTCGTAATGTTAGAAATGAAATAGCAAAAAGTAGGAAAATCTATTTTTATGATAATGGTATTAGAAACGCTCTGATTAAAAATTATCAACCAATGTCGCTACGTTCTGATATGGGAGCATTATGGGAAAATTATTTGGTTAGTGAACGAAAAAAATATCTTATTTACAGCCAGAAAGAAGTGAATACTTTTTTTTGGAGAACGAGCCAACAACAAGAAATAGATTATATTGAAGAAGCCTCAGGAGTATTTGATGCTTTTGAATTTAAATGGAGTGAGCTGAAAAAGGTAAAGTTTCCAATAACTTTTACACAAAATTACCCTATTAAAAACACTTCGGTCATTAATCCTGCTACCTATTTTGACTTTGTTTTGTAGAATAGCGTTGTGGTTGATAGTTGTGGTATTGGAGTTGATTTTTGATTTATTCCTGCATATTTGCAATTTAATTGCAAATATGCAGGAATAAATGCTTAATAACCCTGCATATTTGCAATTAAATGTTATATTTGCAGGAAAAAAGATGGATTTACAACGCTTTATTTCAACATCATTAGTTCGTTACTTGGATGCTTTTCCTTGTGTAGCTATTCTTGGCCCTCGTCAAGTAGGAAAAACCACTACGGCAAAACAATTACAAAGCCATAGTACGAAGGATACGATTTATCTTGATTTAGAGTCTGATGAAGATTGTCAAAAACTGACGAATGCCGAACAGTATTTTGATGAAAGACAAGATAAACTGATTATTATTGATGAAATTCAGCGTAACCCTTCTTTATTCAAATTATTAAGAGCCGTTATTGATAAAAAAAGAACGAATGGGCGTTTTATTTTATTAGGTTCTGCTTCTCCTGAGTTACTTACCAAAAGCTCCGAAACCTTAGCTGGGCGTATTGCCTATTTAGAAATGCACCCCTTTGTTTTTCAAGAAATTAAAGGAAAATACCCCTTTAATGATTTGTGGCTGAAGGGGGGATTTCCGTCTGCTTTTCTTCAACAGGATGAATTACTTAGCTTTGAGATGCGTGTCCAGTTTGTCCAAACATATCTTGAACGAGAATTGCCCATTTTAGGCTTGTCTGCTTCTCCCATTGTATTGAAAAATTTACTTAGAATGCTGGCACATTGTCAGGGACAATTGGTTAATTATTCTGATTTAGCCAATTCGTTGGGAATTGAAGTAAACACGATAAAACGTTATTTAGACTATTTTGAAAATGCGTTTTTGATTAGACGTGTACAGGCTTATACCACGAATATGAAGAAGCGAATTGTAAAAGCTCCCAAAATTTATATTCGAGATACAGGTTTGTTACATACCTTATTTAATATTGAAAATAAAGAAGATTTAGACGGTTTTGTTGGCAAAGGAAACTCGTGGGAAAGTTTTGTTATTCAGCAAATTATTCCTTTGTTAAGACCCAATACGTCCTTTTATTTTTATAGAACGCAGGATGGGACGGAACTTGATTTGGTCTTATTTAAGGGCTTAGAACCTGTTTTAGGAATAGAAATCAAGTATTCAAATGCTCCTAAATTATCTAAAGGAACAACCATTGCTTCTCAGGATTTTGGTGATATTCCTGTGCTGGTTGTGACACACTCGGTTGAGGAGGATTATAACTATGGAGAAAAGGTAACTGTGACGAGTTTTGAACGTCTTTTTTTCCACCTTCAAGCATATAAACTGATTAACTAATCATCCTACAAACGCTCTTGCTTAGATGAAAATCAATAAAATTTTTCTTAGAAATATCAATTCCTTTAAAGGAGAACATACGCTTGATTTTACGGAAAGTCCTTTGCTTTCGGCGGGACTTTTTGCCATTGTTGGCCCCACAGGAGCAGGGAAATCGACTTTGTTGGATGTTATCACACTGGCATTGTTTAACCGTATACCTCGTTTTGATAAGAAAATTTCGAAAGACTTGGTGGCTTCTGCGGGTTCTATCTTGACCAGAGGCGAGCGGGAGTGTGTCGTGGAAGTAACTTATTCATGTAAGGAGGGAGTTTTTACCTCTAAATGGTGGATTGAGGTAAACCGTAATAACAAACTCAACGACTATGGCATGGAGTTGCTCGATTGCAATTCGGGAAATTTATTACCTCTTAAAAAAAGTGAAATTCCCGATAAAAATCAGCAGTTAATCGGACTTAGTTTTGACCAATTCAATAAGTCGATTCTATTGTCGCAAGGAGAATTTGCTCGTTTCTTGAAATCAGGAAAAGACGAACGTGGCAAACTCTTGGAAGACATTACGGGAATGCAAATTTACCGTCAATTGGGTAAACAGGCTTTTCAAGAATATAAGGACAAAGCACAGTCTTTGACCGAGTTACGAAATCAACGTACTGCTGCGGTGAACAAATTGGTTTCGGAAGACTTAGAACAAGAATGGACGGAAGCTCTAAAAGTCAATACGGCAACCTTAGAACAGGCAACCATTCAATTAGAACAACTGACTTCGCAACTGACGATAAAGCAAGAGGTGGCTAGTTTGTTGGCAAGTAAGCAAGAAAAAGAGCAGGAATTATTGCGTGTACAGGCATTGTGGAAAGCTTTTGAGGAAGAAAAAGAACCTTTATTGTTGATGCACGAAAAGGCTATTCCCTTTGAAGCTCAAGTGCTTACTTTAAATCACGAAGAAAAAACAGTTCAATCGTTACGCCAGCGTTTACAAGAACAAACCAGCTTATTGACTGACTATCAACAAAAGGCGGAGGTAAATTTAGGGAATATTGCTAGGCTGATTAAACAAGAGGTACAGGAAGAAAACGCTTTGTTGTTATTGCAAGAATTCAGACAGCAAATTGCGGATTTACAAGCTCAAATCAGTCAGCAAGAAGGAGTAATTTCGGCGAAAGAACAACAGTTGGACGAACTGATTAAGAAAATCAATAAGCCAACCTTAAAGACGATTCCAACGAAAGCGGTGTCGGATGCGTCTTTAGGGGAAATCACGTTAGTTGCTCAAGGTTTGAAAAAACAAGAAGCGGCATACATGGAAATAATTCAGGTGGAAAACTTGGATGAAATTGTGGCTCGACAAGCTCAGTTGGATAAAGAAATGCCTATTTATGCAGAGTTAAGTCAGTTGATAACGGATTACGGAACGCATTCAACCGCCCAAAAAGAAATCCTTGGTGATATTGAGCAACAGACCAAAACCATTGAAGTAAATACGCCTCTTTGGGATAAAATGCAGGAGACTATTCAGCGTTTAAGTCAAGAAATTACCGCCTTAGAAAATCAGAAAGAGCAGTTAGGTAAATCGTATAATTTTGAAAGTGAACGCCATAAATTATTAAAAGAAGGCGAAGCCTGCCCGCTTTGTGGTTCGGTAGAGCATCCTTTTTTAAGCCATTATGCCAATAATTATGTAGAGGTTGATTTACGTTTGAAAGAACAAAAAGAGGCAGAGAAAAAAGCGACTCAAGAAAGTACTACTCTGAAAACAAAGTTAGATACCGCACAGCAATTACTGGAAAAAGCCATTGAACGTAATCAGATAGTTGAACAGAAAAAACAGGCTTGTTTGACGGCTATTAATGAATTGAAAGCCCAATTGAAGCTGGATAAAGTAGGAAATAAATCTTGGATTGAGGAGAAAATCCAACAGCTTTCGGGACAAAAAGAAGCGATAAGGGCGTTAGAAAAATCACAAGAATTATTGAATGACTTACGCCTTTTGCATAAACTAGCGAAAGAAACAAAGACCTTGCAAGAAGAACGAAGCAGACAAAAAGCACATGTGACGACGCTATATGCAGGGAAAAACATTCATCAAGATAGCGATGTGTTACAGCAAGCATTTTCGAATGTACGAAGTCAATTAACGACGACTTCACAACAGAAAATAGCCTTAGAAACGGAACTCAAGCAGAAAGAGCCAGCTCTGGAAGTATTGCATCGAGCTTTAGAGCAAGACTTAAAAACGGCAAATTTTGCCAGCATTGAATCGCTAAAAGAGGCAACGCTAACAACCGAAAAAGTACAGGCTTTACGAAAAGAACGAGAGCAACTGCGTACCGATTGTGCTACGTTTGCCAAGTTCACAGAAGATTTGTCGAAACGTTATCAAGAAAAGCAGTTACAAGATTCGAGTCCTTTAACGATTCAGGAGGTAACCACATTACGGACGGAATTGCTGGAGCATAAAGTAGCAGTAGAAAAAGAAGTGATTGATTTTAGGGTTCGTTTAGAAACACAGACGAGCCATAAAAAGGAAATAGCGAATTATGACACACAATTAGCTACCAAAGAGGTAGCAAATTTGAAGTGGGAACTATTGAACAAATATATTGGCGATGCAGAAGGAAAGAAATTCAGTACTTTTGCACAGGGATTAACGTTATCTCGTTTAATTGCCTTGTCGAACCACCGCCTCGCTGAGTTGTCTGACCGCTATTTGATTGGTAAACCTTTGGATTCGGAGGAGGACGAACTCATGGTAATTGATCAGTATATGGGCAATGAACGTCGCTCGGTGAAGACGCTTTCTGGAGGAGAAACCTTTATGCTGAGTTTGTCATTGGCATTGGCTTTGTCAGATTTAGCGTCTAAAAATGTAAAATTAGAAAGCCTTTTTATCGACGAAGGGTTTGGTACATTAGACCCAGAAACGCTGGATTTAGCGTTGGGAACATTGGAAAAACTTCAACAGGAAGGACAAAAAAATATTGGCGTTATCTCGCACGTAGAAGCCATCAAAGAACGAATTGCCACACAAGTCCGTCTCGAACGGAATAACCGAGGGTTTAGTAAAATTTCAGTGGTGTAAGGCGGATTGAGTGAATTGTGATTGAGTGATTTGAACTCAGCGGTCGAAATGATTATTCCACTGAGTTCCACCAAGAGTCACGAAGTTTCACAGAGCTTATTTTCTTTATAGATTTTTTCTCTGTGTGCCTCTGAGGTTCTCTGTGCAGCTCTGCGGTACAAACTATTCCACGGATGTACGCAAAGAGTCACGAAGTTTCACAAAGATTTTTTCCTCTGTGTACCTCTCTGCGGTTCTCCGTGCAACTCTGAGGTATAAACTCGTTAAAAATACAAATCCATGATTTCAGTAACGATTTTAACAAAAAATAGTGAATTGCATATTCAAAAATGCCTTGATGCACTGCGTATTTTTGAAGAGGTGTTGATACTGGATAATGGTTCAACCGACCAAACCTTAACGATTGCCACAAGCTATCCGAATGTCAAGATTCATCATCATGAATTTATTGGTTTTGGGGCTCTACGTAATTTGGCGGTAAGTTTGTGTAAAAACGACTGGATTCTCTGGGTTGATTCAGACGAAGTATTGGATGATTCCTTGATACAAAGTATTCAAGCTTGTTCGTTGGAACGAAATACTGTCTATCGTATTCTTAGAAAACAGTATTATAACGGGAAATACATCAACGGAGCTGGTTGGGGAAATGACTACGTACTCCGACTTTTTAATCGAAAGGCTACTCGGATTAACGATAAAAACGTACACGAAGGACTTGAAACAAAAGGCATGACTATTCAAGACCTTAGGGGTTTTATTCATCATTATTCCTACGAAAGTGCGGCTCAGTTAATTGATAAGATGAATTATTATTCGACCCTTTTTGCTGAGGCTAACCAACATAAAAAGGGTACAAGTCCTTTGATTGCTTACTTCAAAAAGGTATTCCATTTTTGGAATTATTACCTCATAAAAAAAGGTTTTTTATATGGTTACGAAGGCTATTTGATTGCCCATGTGAATGCACAAGGAGCATTTTTTAAGTATATGAAATTGTATGAAATGAATAAGAAAGTAACGTAAGTATCCCGACATGTTTAACCACATAGTGCCATAGAAAACATAGTTGTTTAAAGTTTAGTAATTAATCATTTAAGCAATCGTAAAAAATAGTTGCTATTCAGTTTCGTTGTCAGTTCCTGATAAATAGCACATTAAATCCAAAATTTAAAATTCATAATTTTGCATTACTACTTAAACCCGTTACAAACGATTCTCTTTACGAGCTAAAAATATTTTAATCTTGTGGCTTGCCACGTACCATATTAAATTAAAAAACATGAAAACGAAATACTACGCATTAGCCTCTTTATTAGTACTTGCTGCTTGTAATAAGCCTGCTGATAAAAAAGCAGAATTAGCTACTTTGAAAGCAGAGCAGAAAACCTTAGAAGGTAAAATCAAAACCTTAGAAAAGGAAATCGGGGCCGCTTCTCCTCAAAAAGAAGCGGAGCAAAAAGTAATCACTGTTTCGGTTACGCCTCTTCAATCTCAAAACTTCAAGCACTTTGTGGAAGTAAAC
>JALRIJ010000161.1 GCA_023255485.1 Flectobacillus sp. | reverse complement strand
CCCAAATCACTCAACCACTCAATCAGTAAATCACTCAATAAAATTAAACCGCTACGATAGCTGCTGAGATGCTTGCGTTGGCTTCGATGCTTAGTTCTTCACCGTAAAGAACAATCGTAATTGCTTCTTCTGCGGTGTTTTCGATAGTTACTTCTTCAGAACTTGTCGTAACTGTTAAAATATGACCACGGAAAATAATTTTGAAGGCGAATGACTGCCAATTTTCTGGTAAGAAAGGACGAAGGGTTACTTTGCCTTCTTTTACACGCATTCCTCCAAAACCTTCTACAACTGACATCCATGTTCCTGCCATCGAAGTAATGTGACAGCCGTCTTCGGTATCGTTGTTATAATCGTCCAAATCTAAACGAGCAGAACGCTGATAGAATTCGTAACTACGAGCTTTATCGCCCAATTTAGCCGCCAAAATCGCATGAACACATGGACTTAATGACGATTCATGAACGGTCATTGGTTCGTAGAAATCGTAGTTGCGACGTAATTGCTCAATCGTGAAGTCGTCTTCAAAGAAATACATTCCTTGTAATACGTCCGCTTGTTTGATAAAGCATGAACGTAAAATGCGATCCCACGACCATTTTTGGTTAATCGGACGGTCAGCAGGAGCAAGGTCTTTTACTTGGATTAATTCTTTATCCAAGAAACCATCTTGTTGTAAGAAAACGCCTAATTCTTCACTTTCAGGTAAATAGACATGGTCGATAATTGCTTGGAATTTCTCGAATTCTTCTACTTCTTTCAAGTTTAGATTTTGAGTAATTTCCTCATAACGAGCAGGATTACTTGCTTTTACCTTGTTGGCTGCTTCGATGGTATATTTCAAACACCAAGTCGCAATATAACTCGTGTACCAGTTGTTGTTAACGTTATTTTCGTACTCATTTGGCCCTGTAACGCCTAGCATTACATACTTTTTACGGTATTCAGACCAGTTGAAACGCTGAGCCCAGAAACGAGCGATACCTACTAATACATCCAACCCAAATTCGCCTAAATACGCTTCGTCTCCTGTATAGTTGATGTAGTTGTAAATAGCAAAGGCAATTGCCCCGTTACGGTGAATTTCCTCAAAGGTAATTTCCCATTCGTTGTGGCATTCCTCCCCGTTCATGGTCACCATTGGGTACAAGGCAGCTCCTTGATTAAAGCCCAATTTACCCGCATTTTCGATGGCACGATCCAATTGTTTCCAACGATATACCAACAAGTTACGAGCAACTTGTTCGCTTGACGTTGCCATGTAGAACGGTAAACAGTACGCTTCGGTATCCCAATACGTAGAACCGCCGTATTTTTCACCTGTAAAACCTTTTGGTCCGATGTTCAAACGAGCATCTTCTCCCGAATAGGTTTGGTTCAATTGGAAAATGTTAAAACGAATTCCTTGTTGAGCCGCAACGTCGCCCTCAATTACGATGTCGTTCATTTTCCATCTTTCTCCCCATTTCTCCGCTTGTTCTGTTACCATTTTGTCGAAACCTTTCGTTGCAATTTTAGCCAAATAGCTTTTTGCTTCGGTCATTAGGGTTTCAGTCGCATAGTTTTCAGAAGAAAGATTACACGCAAACTTCACGATAGCCGTTTCAATGTCTTGCTTGATGTCTAACGTAAATTTATTAGCAACGTATTTCTCTCTTTTTTCTGGTAAACTCTGGAAGTCACGAACAATACCGTCTTGATACACTTTAATACGTTGAGCCGTTACCACATGGAAGCCCGTTTTCTTGGTTTTCATGTGTAAATAACCTTCTGCAAAAGCCGTTTCCTTAGCTACTTCGTCCCAGAATTTATCGTCATAATTGGCATCTTTGTTTTTGATGTCGCCATCCACAAAAGCCGTTACGTGCAATTTTCCTTCAAAGTTTAACGGAGTTATCGCATAGCGAATCGCACCTGCTTCGTCATCAACAATTGAGTTGATACGTTTGGCATTGACCTTCACTTGCTTACCGCTTGGCAAAGTTGCCACGAATGAGCGTTCCAAATAGCCTTCTTTCATGTTTAGTACACGAACAAAGTCCGATACTTCACAGGTATTAAGGTCTAATTCCTCTTCGTCAATTTCTATTTTTAAGCCAATCCAGTTGGCTGCGTTCAATACTTTTGCAAAATATTCTGGGTAGCCGTTTTTCCACCAACCCACACGAGTTTTGTCTGGGTAATAAACACCTGCTACGTAGTTTCCTTGGAGCGTCTTGCCAGTGAAGGTTTCTTCAAAGTTGGCTCTTTGTCCCATTCGTCCGTTTCCTAGCGAGAAAACTGACTCAGAAATCTCATTATATTCACGGTGAAATCCTTCTTCGATGATACACCACTCGTCATGCTTTAGATAGTTCTTCATTTGAATTTTAGTATGGTTCGTAAGCAATGTAGGTTACATTTTTCAATTCTTCAACATCTTGATAACGAGCTTTTTGCGAATTCTTGAAAAAATGCAAAACATTGGTTTGTTGTTTTTATTTTTTGCGAAATTACACCTTTGCTTTTGTAGGAATACTACAATGCTACGGTGTTTTTCTAGTCAACTTAAAGAGCAAGAAGTCTTTCGACGCTCATTTCTTCAAAAGTAGCAATCACTACGTCTGCTTCTGTCAGTACATCTGCCGAGCCAACGCCAATTGCCAGCATTCCGCCAGCCTTCGCTGCTTGTACTCCTGCCACTGCATCTTCAAAAACAGCACATTCTTCTGGTTGACAATTAGTTGCCTCAGCACCTAATAAAAATACTTGAGGATCTGGCTTACTTTTGTTGATGTTATTCCCGTCGATGATGGCATCGAAATAGTCGAGCATCTGAATTTTTTCTAAAATCAATTTAGAATTTTTACTTGCTGACCCTAAAGCGATTTTAATGCCACTTTCACGTAAAGCCGTTAAAAAGGCAGGAACGCCAGGTAATACTTCGTTGGGTGTCATTTGCATGACAAGCTCCAAATACCAGTCGTTTTTCTTGGTTGCCCATGCCAATTTTTCTTCGTCATTAAGCGTTACGCCTCCCCAGCCCAAAATCAAATCAAGTGATTCCATACGGCTAATGCCTTTCAATTGCTCGTTTTGGTGTTCTGTAAAGTCGAAACCAAGTTCGTTTGCCAAACGTCTCCATGCTTGGAAATGATAGATTGCAGTGTCAACAATGACACCATCGAGGTCAAAAAGACAGGCTTTAATGTGGTTCATATAATATGTTTGAATTGTGTTTGTGCTACTCATAACTACCGATGTTTTATCCCGCTGGGATAACCCTGACAGCGGCTTTTTTGCCGTGTTGTGTTGTACGATAAAATTTTAAGACCGAGTAAAATCATAAAGAACCTGATTAAATCCAAAATTCAATATTTTGCATTATTATCAGTTAAGCTCAATAACCTGAATACTCATCGGAGCAACAGTGATATTATCTAGGCTCATGATGTCTTTATTGGTCGTGATTTCTTTCCCTTTAGTAAATCCTGCTAAATTTTCAGCAAAACGTTTGGTCGAAAGCGTTTTTACCTCCTTCGCTTGGCTCATAATTACCATGACACTTTGCGTGCCTTTATGACGAAAATACACATAAATTCCGTCTTGTGGTAAATATTGGGTTAATTTTCCCGATTGCAATACGGCAGAACTTTTGCGGTAATTGGCCAGTGTTTTGGTAAAGTTAAACGCCTCATTTTCTTGAGCAGTACGACCACTTGCCACAAACTTCGATTCTTTATCCGTTGCCCAACCGCCTACAAAGTCCTTACGAACTTCGGCATCCGAAGGGTTTTTAAAGTTTTTTGTCAAGTTTTCAGTTCCATAATAAATTTGAGGAATACCACGAGTCGTTAACAAAAAGCCCATTCCCAACTTAAATTTATTAAAATCCTCTCCAATAACCGAATAAAAACGATCCATGTCATGATTGTCCAAGAAGGTCATATTCATCGACGGGTCTTCGTAAACAAGGTCATTTGCCAAGGTCGAATAAAGGCGATTTAATCCTTTTCCCCAGTCGAAATCTTCTTTCAACGCACCATTTAGTGCATGAAAAAGTACAAAGTCATTAGGCGAAGGCAAATTACTTTTAAACGGAACATTCAAATTATTACGAGTGAAATAAGCCTGACTAACCACGCTCTGTACCGAGTTTTCCCCTGTGATAAACATCTTCGGATATTCGTCTAACAAAGCCTGATTACAACGGTTCATAAATGGTAAGTCGTTGTATTGATAGGTGTCAATTCTCCAGCCATCTACTCCAAAATATTCAACCGTCCAAAGGGCATGTTGGATTAAATAATTGGCAACAAACTCATTATGATGATTTAAATCAGGTAAAAAGGGGACAAACCAACCATTTTGTTGTATCTTAAAGTCAGATTTGTTGGCATGAACAATATCCACGATTGGTTCGTCACGATAGGAAGTATTGGTATATTCATCCCATTGGTTCAACCAGCTTTTCATCGGTAGGTCTTTCAGAATCCAGTGATTGATACCTACGTGATTATACACAGCATCTTGTACGACCTTGAGTCCTTTGGCATGAGCGGCTTCAACAAGTTCTTTATAAGCGGAGTTTCCACCCAAGCGACGGTCAACGTTATAATGATCGGTAAAACCATAGCCATGATAAGCTGAACGCATCGCACCACCTTCGTTGGTTTGAGGTTGGTTATTTTCCACCACAGGATTTAGCCAAAGCGTAGTAATACCAAGTTCTGTGAAATAGTCTAAATGTTGTTGAATCCCTTTTAAATCGCCCCCATGACGTAAAAAAGGATTGGAGCGATTGGCAGCCGTATCTGCCATATCTGCAAATTTGTCATTGCTAGGGTCGCCATTGGCAAAGCGATCGGGTAAAATTAGATACACTAAATCAGCGGAATTAATTTCCTGCGGATGCTGATTTCTAACTTTTAATTCATACGGTTGTTGAAGATGTACGATGCTCGAACGGCTTTTCTTGCCTTTGGTCGTAACAACGGTTTTAGAAATGTCAATCAAGAATGTTCCTGCCTTGGTTTCAGGACTGAGCGTTAAGTCCAGAAAAAGGTAGTTGGGGTTGTCGACTTCATTCACTTTAGAAAGTTGAACACCTGCATAATTGATAGAAACAGTAGCACCTTTCAGGTTTTTACCATAGACTAACAATTGAAGGTGAGGGTTTTTCATGCCGACCCACCAATTACTAGGGTCAATCCGTTGAATACTTGGATTTTGGGAATAGCCGAAGACACTAGCTAAGCACAGGCAAAGCAAAGCAAGAAGTGATTTTCTCATGTTTTTTATAAAAGATTGGTTAATGGATGTCTGTTTATTTATCTGCTAAGATAGCTTGATTTATGCTAATATTTTCAACTGATAAGTGCAAATATTAGGTGTTTTTCAGATTGCAAAGTTCAGTTTTTTTTCTGTATTTTGCTCGAAATTAAATCAAAAATAAACAGAATTTTTCAGAAGTATAGTGTGCTAATCTGTGCTATACACCAAATTTTATTCTAAAAATGTCGCTAAAACCCATAAAAAATTTAATACTTTTGCTTAGCATACTTAGCTCTTTTAAAGCGGTTTCACAAGTAAAAAGTATGACTGTAAAGACTCCCGTACCAGCAGTGCCTTCAAGGACTGTTAGTAATGCAAGTCCAAAACCCACAGCACAGCGTCCCGTAGTACCAACTACGTCGCTGAAAACAGAGGGGAGTCGCTCCACAGCGAAAGTGGATACCGTAAAGAAAAAAGTCTTAGTAAATAAACCCAATAAAGATAAAGTCCCGATTAAGAAACTGATGACGAAGAGAAACGACAAATTAGTGGTATTACAAATGATGTTTCATTTGTGGGGAAATACCAACACTACCAACAAAGAAAATGGCTCGGCTGAGGAAAATGGCGTAACCAAGTTTAAGGACATTAATGATAAGGCCTTGAAAGAATTGAAAAAGTTCGGTTACTCGCATTTGTACATGACAGGTTTGATTGAACACGCAACCATGGAAGACCTTTCTGCAATCGGAATTCCTAAAGATAACCCAGAGGTGGTAAAAGGGCGTTGTGGTTCGCCTTTTGCAATCAAGGATTACTACGATGTAAACCCATTTTTTGCCACGAATCCAAAGAAACGCTTAGTTGAATTTGATTCCATGGTGACAAGAATCCATAAAAATGGCTTGAAACTCATCATGGATTTTGTGCCCAATCACGTGGCAAGAGAATATCATTCGGATATGAAACCTGCGGGCGTAAAAGATTTTGGACAGGATGATGACCAGTCAAAAGGTTTTGCTCCAAATAATAACTTTTACTATTTGCCTAATACCGAATTTAAAGTGCCAGCTGGCGTTGTACCTCCTGTGAAGGCCGATAAGCCATATTATGAAAGCCCTGCTAAAGTATCTGGTAATGATGTGTTTACCGCACAACCTACGATTGATGACTGGTTTGAAACCGTTAAGTTGAATTATGGGGTAGATATTTTAGATCATCGTCGTACACACTTTGACCCCATTCCAGATACATGGCTGAAAATGGTTCATATCTTGAAATATTGGGCTGCGAAAGGAACAGACGGTTTCCGTTGTGATATGGCTGAAATGGTACCTGTTGAATTCTGGAAATACGCCATTGCGGAGGTGAAAAAGGAATATCCAGAGGTGATTTTTATTGCAGAAATTTACCGTCCTCACGAATACCATAGCTATATCAAAACAGGTGGATTTGATTATTTATACGATAAAGTCGGTTTATACGATGCCCTTAGACATCTAGTAGAACAGAAACACGATGCCTCTGCTGAAAATATTACTCGTGTTTGGCAACAAGAATCGGGTGACATTAGCGAACACATGCTTCGTTTTATGGAAAACCACGATGAACATCGTTTTAACAGTGCTTCGATTGCGAAGGGTGATCCCTTTGCCGCTGTGCCTGCCATGATGGTTACAGCTACGCTTCATACAGGGCCATTAATGATTTATTTTGGACAAGAATTAGGCGAAACAGCGGAAGGAAAAGAAGGCTTCAATCAAGCAGATGACCGCACAACGATGTTCGACTTTTGGGGTGTAAAAACGCATCAGCAATGGATGAATGGAGGCAAGTTTGATGGCGGTCAGTTGACGGAAACCCAAAAGTATTTAAGAGACTTTTATAAGGACTTGAATAAATTGGTGAATACTTCGGAGGCAATTCAGAGCGGTAAATTCTTCGATTTGCAATATATTCAAAATGAAAGATATAACCGTCGTAAGGTATATAGCTATTTGCGTCATACCGATAATCA
>JALRIJ010000160.1 GCA_023255485.1 Flectobacillus sp. | reverse complement strand
TTACCCCAAATTTACTTACAATTGGATTATCGTTATTAACCGTCAATACTTGCGTTGGTAATCCATTTACAAATTGCGTACTTTCTGAATTGTAGTAACGTTGTTGTAACGAAGGAGCTCTAAAGCCTGTTGCATACGCACCACGAACAGAGAAGTTATCGTTCAATTTATAACGAGCCGTTGCTTTGTAAGAGAAATTAGACCCAAAGTCTGAATAATTTTCATGACGACCCGCTACGCCTACCAATAATTTAGGGCCAAATTCTCCTTCAAGATCGACATACTGAGCGAAGTTATTTCTTGATTTATCCAAGGCATTTGAAGGTTTCAAACCTGGGAAAACCTGAGAACCTGCTGCTGCTGTAGCTGAAGTAATATTCTGTCCATCTGGAAAACCACGTGACCAAGACTTCTCTTCACCAGCTTCTAATACAAAATTATCATTTCTGTACTCCATACCTGCCGCAACGTTCAACGAAGTTAATACACCCGATAATTCAAAACGTTGAGCAATGTCTAAATTGGTTGTATTCTGAGAAAAACGCTGTGTACCTGCATAGAACTCCAACCCATTGTCTAAGTTAGCTTGCGTTGGAATCGAAGCATTGATGGTATTTGAAATGTCATAACGCAAGCTGTTCATTCCCCAAGCATTACTCAATTCTACATTCCAGTTACCTAACTTTGTTTTCAAACCAGCCATGAATGAATAATCATCAATCGTTGTATTAATAAATGGCAAGAAACCATTCGGGAAAATTGACAAGTTCGATTGCGTTGTTTGAGATGGGAGTCTATAAAAACCAGCCGACTTTCCTTTTCTACTCGACATACCTGCCGCTGCATAAACTTCGATATTTTTGGTGATATTATATCCGAAGTTCGCAAACGCTCCATAGTTTCTAGCAGCAGAGTTACCTACCATCATGTTGTTTCTATCCAATCCATTTGCTTGAGCTTTAGCATCATCCGCAGCCTTTAAAGCAGCATAACGAGTTTGGAAAGCTGCTTCTGTTTCAGCTGCACCTTTCGACGGCAAAGCAGAATACAACAAAGGACGGGTATCTAAACCACCACGATTAGATGCCGTTCTGTCCAAAAACTGACCAGAGATGTTGAAATAACCTTTTTTATTCAATTCCCAACCTTTAGAAAAATCCAATTGTGTTGTTTTACCATCCACAATATCTCTTCCTAAAGTACTCGTTACGTTTGCACCATACATTGAGTTAATCACAAGAGGCGTTGTTTTTTTCAAGACAATGTTAATTACCCCAGCAATCGCATCCGAACCATACTGAGCTGCAGCTCCATCACGCAATACTTCAATACGCTCAATAGCTGAAGCAGGAATAGCGTTCATGTCTGTACCTACTGTACCACGACCAAAACTACCATTGATGTTCAATAAAGCAGAGTTGTGTCTTCTTTTTCCATTTACCAATACCAATACTTGATCGGGGCCTAAACCACGTAATGAAGCAGGGTCGATATGGTCAGTACCATCGGCAACCGTCTGACGGTTTGAACTGAAAGAAGGAGCAATGTAATTCAAGATTTGCGTCACATCCGTTTGAGCAAAAGCCTTCAATTCTTTAGAAGAAATAACATCTACAGGAACAGGCGTTTCGACATTTGTACGAGCAGTTGCTGCACGAGAACCAATCACCGAAACTTCTTGAAGCGTTGACGAGCTTTCTTTCATCATAAAATCATATACTCCAAAGCTACCAGCACTAACAGTTACCGTTAACGGCTCGGTGGTATAACCAACTGTACTCGCTCTTACTTGGTGAACGCCCACGGGTAATTTCAAGCTGTAATTACCTGATCCGTCTGCAACCGTACCAATGTTACGGCCTTCAACAACGATAGTAGCTCCTGGAAGTGCGGCACCCGAAACGGCATCTTTAACAGTCCCTTTGATACCTTGGGCAACAATAGAAAAACTGGTTATCAGCAACGAAATTGCCAACAACCCTAAACGGTAAAGTTTGTTGTTCATGTTAATGAAGTTTTATTATACGACTAGATTTATAAAAATGGTTTCAACTATTTTAGGTGAAAACATTGTGTAATATAATACAAAAAATCAAAAAAGTACAACCTTTCTGGAAAAATTACTATTTAACCTTCCTATGATTCACTATGCCAAACACCCCCCTAAGTATAAAATCTCATGACAGCAACAACAACTAAGTAATACTACTTTTGATTCTTGAAAAGGTTAATTCTAGCAGATAAAAGCGTATTTTTGTAAAAACTGGCTGATTAATTCACCCAATTTTTCAAGTTTTTTTCCTCTAAAAAGGATCATAACATTTAACTTCATTTATCATGATTTTAATTTCTGATACTCCCATCGATATTCAAGCTTGTATTGATTCGGTTCAATCTGAGCGTGCAGGAGCAATAGATGTATTCATCGGAACAGTCCGCAATCATAACAAATCCAAAGCGGTAGTACGTTTAGAATTTGAAACGTATGATGTCATGGCTGTCAAAAAAATGACGGAATTAGCCAACGAAGCTCGTAAACGTTGGGACATTGAAAAGGTGGCGATGGTTCATCGAAAAGGAGTACTTGATATTGGCGATGTAGCGGTCGTCATTGCGGTTTCGACTCCTCACCGTGCGGCCTCTTTTGAAGCTTGTCAATGGTTAATCGATACGCTGAAACAGGTAGTACCTATTTGGAAAAAAGAAATTTATGAAGATGGTCAAGAATGGCTAGAAGCTCATCCGTAGTAATAAATTCTGATTACAAATCAGTTGCCATTTGGGACGGGATTGCAAATCCCGTCCAGCAATACCCTCTAAACGCAACGCCTATTTTTTTCCCATAAAATCGACATACAACTTATTAGGGCTATCGGTATAACGCAAACTCAATACAGCACCTTCCTTATTGACCATGTCAATTCCTTCAAATTCTGTATATTTCTGCACTTTAAAACTCCCAATGATTACTTCACCTTGTTTTAAAATAAAATTATTGGTAGAATCTTTGTCAAGCGTCACCTTGGTGAGGGTCATTGCTTTTAAACTACTATTGGGTGTAAAAGTAATTTGATAGCCATCTTGCTCATTCGTAACTGCCACTTTATTGGTCGTGGGTAAAGTACATAACAGCGGATTGTTAATTACACGATATTCCCCTTCAATTCTAGCATTTCCATTTGAATCAATAGCAGAGGGGCTAAGCTCTTCTTGATTTTTTTGACAACTAGAAAAAAAGAGGATTAGTATTACGAA
Source organism: Flectobacillus sp. (assembly GCA_023255485.1). Taxonomy (GTDB): domain Bacteria; phylum Bacteroidota; class Bacteroidia; order Cytophagales; family Spirosomataceae; genus JALRIJ01. The sequence goes on along the minus strand of JALRIJ010000160.1, from coordinate 4,059 downwards.
AACATTAGGTGTTTTTTTGATACTTTTGACTAGGCTTTGCATGGTTTCATTGGTTTATGTATTTTCACACAAATATATAACTAGCTGTTAAACAAACAATTGAATTACTCTATTTTATACTTACCTTCTTTTTATACATTATGAATAAAGGTCGATTAGAAGCATTTAGCGATGGCGTTTTAGCTATCATTCTTACCATTATGGTTTTGGAAATCAAAGTTCCTCAAGGAAGTGATTTTGAAGCCATCAAACCCCTATTTCCTGTGCTTAGTAGCTATGTACTTAGCTTTATCTATATTGGCATTTATTGGAATAATCACCACCATTTGATGCACACTGTGAAGTACGTAAGTGGCAATATTTTGTGGGCAAACTTGCATTTACTTTTTTGGCTATCCCTTGTTCCTTTGGTAACTAATTGGATGGGTAAAAACCCTTTTGCTCCTTTACCGATGGCCCTCTATGGTTTTATGCTTTTGATGGCATCCATTGCGTTCTGGATATTGCAACAACAAATCTTAAAAAAGCATGGTAAAAATTCACTGTTAGCTCAAGCACTTGGTAATAATTTCAAAGGTAAACTATCACCGATTTTATACTTGATTGCCATTATTTCTACCTGTTATAGTGAGTGGATTTCGATTACGCTTTATACCTTAGTTGCCTTTATTTGGCTTATTCCTGACAAGCGTATTGAAATTATTTTTGATGAAAAATTGAAGGAGGTGGATTAAGTACCACACCCTTTAACCACACAGATTAAGTAGTAATGTTGAATTTTGAATGTTAAATTTTGGATTTAACAAACTGGCTGAACTGGTGATTAATCACCTTTCCTTTTGGACTGGATTTGTAATCCAGTCCAAAAGGAAAACTTTAAATTTTTCACACAACCTCAACAGGTTTTTCAGCATCAATTTTAGACCATAAGAAACTACCAATTAAGGCGATTCCTCCCAACAGAATCACGGGAAAATGATAGCCAAAATTAGTTGCCAAATACCCAAAAAGTACGGTACTACAATAGGCCGCTAATAATCCTGCGGAGTTCATAGCCCCAGAGATAGAACCGCTTCGTTTTCCTCCAATATCCATTGACACCGCCCATGCTACTGGAGCGGTCACGTCCATACTTGCCATCCCGATTGATAATAAAACAATCGCAACAGTATTGTTTGTTGTTAACGCTGCAATGATTAAGAATATTCCAGAAAGCCCTAAACCAATCATTGGAACGATTCTTCTCCCCCACTTTCTACCATATTTTACGACTAATCGATCACTAATAAACCCTCCCGCTAAACAGCCAATCGCTGCCAAAAAGAAAGGGGCTGAAGAGAAATATTTGAGTTGTTCTTCGCTAATCCCTCTACCTTGTTGCAAATACTTGGGCAACCAACTTTGAAAGAAATAAACGCCCATGGCATAACAGGCATACATCATCATTAAGAAACCAAGGTTCTTATTTTTCAACAGTTTAAAAATTGAAGTGCTTGCATCGTGGCTACTTAATTGGCGTTTGCTCAGGATTTCTTCCAATTCATCCTTAGCAATATCGGTCGCTTCCGAAGGGTCTTCTTTGTGCCAAAATTGCCAAAAAATAACCCACACAATTCCGATAGCCCCTAGAAAATAAAACGAGGCTTGCCAACCATATTTTTGTTGAATGGGAATAATGATAAAAGGCGTTAAACCAGCTCCAATACGAGAAGCTCCCCAAATGACTGCTTGCACTCGTCCACGTTCTGCGGCAGGAAACCATTTAGAAGCGACAATTGCCATGTTGGGATATGCACCTGCCTCTCCTATTCCAAACAGGAATCGGATAACAAGCATCATCATAAACCCTGTAGAAAAGCCTGTTAGTACTGTAAAAAATGACCACCAAAGTACTACTCGAATTAGGATATTTTTTGCCCCAAATTTATCTCCTAAAAAACCTGTGGGTATTTCAAAGAGTGCATAAGCGAGGGTGAAAGAGCCTAGAATCCATCCCCATTGAACGGCCGTGAAACCTAACTCTTTGGTAATGCGTTCGCCTGCGGTGGAAAAAGCAATGCGATCTAAAAAGGTTATTACCGATAAAATAGAAAGTACTAGTAGTACCTGATAGCGTTTTTTCATAGTTTCGTATTCTTCTATTAAGCTAGATATTTACTCCGATTCATTGAACGTTACATAACGATATTCAACCTAACATCAGCTCCTTAGTGATTTATTTTTCAAAGATAAGTATAAAGAATTATTGTCGAGTACGGAAATCATCCTTTTGAAGGACGACTTCCGTATAAATCATAGTTCAAACTTTCTCAGTATAGGTAAAACTCACTCGCTAAGTGGAATCGTAGCAAAAAGAAAACCCCAAACTAGTAGTTTGGGGTTTTGCATATATGGGTTTGAGTTGTGTCTTCGCTCGCAATGAAAACTTCCAATCAAATTCTTCCCAATGTGAATTGTTATCGTTGGTACTAGATTAATTTACTCTAGCACTTTTTACCTTCTTAATTGTGTATGGTGCACATTTCACTGGAGGACATGTACATACTACAGGTTGTAACGTTACGACTTTATCCGTATAACAATCGTTCGAGTTAAAGATACGAACGGTGTACGTTACGGCAGTAGTTGGATTAGCAATTGATGACTTAATTACACCTCCCGTTGGAACTACTTTTGCACTTGCAAAGTTTGCCGTACCTGTATAAGTTGCTCCTTCTACTATATCATAACGCTCTGTTAGTTGCGTTCCTGTCAATGTGATTTTGCCATCGTTCAAGGCTACATCTCCATTACACGTTGAGCTAACAGCCGTCACAGAAATCGTTGTTGCAGATGGTTTATCAAGCGTTGACACCGTGAATCTGCGTACTGAAATACAACCCGTTGCATCTGTCATTTGAACCGTATATACGCCTGCTGTATCTGCTGAAACAGTCGCTGTTTTTGTACCTGTATTCCATAAATAAGTTACAGCACTTGGAGCAACCAACGTGGTAGTATTTCCTTTGCAGAAGCTTATTGTTGTATCAGACGTAACAATTGGGTTAACGGTCACATTTACAGAGTCAACTGCATTACATCCACCTCTCGAAACCACTGTTGCCACATACCAACCTGCATCTGCTGAAGTGATATTGTTAATTACCAAGACTGAATCGTTTGTCACAACATCTCCATGAGTCCAAGAAATCAAACCAATGCCAGACGTTGATCTAGTATTCATTGACAAGCTGACTGTTCCACCTGTACAAACACTCGCACTTGAAGCAATTGCTTTTACTTGAACACTGTCAGTTTTTACGTTGATAGAGCCTGTTGCCACACAACCACTTGCATTCGTCACTGATACCGTATAAACCCCAGGTGTTGTTACCGTAATAGAGTCTGATGTGCTAGAAAAATCATTCGGCCCTATCCATAAGTATGTACCTGTAGCTCTCACACTTAGCGTGTTGGAACCTCCTACACATAGCAAGGAATCTCCCGTAATCTGCACACTTGGATTATCTTTTACTACTAATAGTACAGAGTCTGGTGTGATAATACATCCACCTTCTGTTTCACCTGTTAAGATATACCAGCCATTTAGAGTAACGGTTGCATTGGTCGAAACCGTAATGGTATCACCTGTTGCTGTAAATCCATTCGGGCCAGTCCATGTATATGTTCCTGCTGTTGGCGTACTTAAAACAGCCGTACTACCCGTACAAACTTCCACCAACGAATCAAGATCTACTCTACAAACAATTGGCTGTTCAAGGGTTACTTCTGTCGTATCCGAACCTTTACATCCATTAAGGTCTGTTCCGATTACGATATAAGAGCCTACTTGCCAAGCTTTAGGAGTTGCTCCTGTTGCAGTATAACCATTTGGACCTGTCCATGCGTACGTCTCAGCACCGATTGCTTCTAGATTCAGGGTATCTCCTTCGTAAATACCACCACCTGCTGCTTCTACGATTGGTAATGGATTTACAATAACACTTGTAGTTGCTGTTGCGGTACAACCTGCTGCTTCGGCTACTGTTACCGTGTAAGTGTAAGTTCCTGCTTGTGTTG
>JALRIJ010000015.1 GCA_023255485.1 Flectobacillus sp. | reverse complement strand
AATACTTCAATAAAATCAGGAGCTGTTCCTTCTTCAGGAGTATTGGCTAATTGCTCAATTTTGAATTTCACACTTGCACCTGTACTTCTACCAATCCAGTTACGTTGTTGTTCTTTCAAGGCATCAGACCAATCCACCTCGTTTAATCCATCAATCAAACGGTCAGCATATGCCGTGATACGCATCGCCCACTGTTTCATTTTTTTCTGTTCCACAGGGAAGCCACCACGCTCAGAAAGTCCGTCTTTCACCTCGTCATTTGCCAATACTGATCCCAAGCCCGGGCACCAGTTTACAACCGATTCGTCAGGGAAAGTCAAGCGATATTTCAACAACAACTCTTGTTGTTCGTGACCCGTCATATTGTTCCAATCTTCTGCCGTAACCTTCGGTGTACCGTCGTCACAAGCAGCATTCAAGCCCACATTCCCCGATTTATCAAAACGTTTGATTAACTGAGCAATTGGTAATGCTTTGTTAGCATCTTTATCGTAATAGTGATTGAACAATTGCATAAAAATCCACTGCGTCCATTTGTAGTAATTTGGATCAGAAGTACGGATTTCACGAGACCAATCGTAACTAAAACCGATTTGTTTTAGCTGACGGATATAAGTAGCAATATTTTCTTCAGTTGTAATAGCAGGGTGTTGCCCTGTCTGAATGGCATATTGTTCAGCAGGAAGCCCAAACGAGTCAAAACCCATTGGATGCAATACATTAAAACCCTTCAAACGTTTATAACGAGCAATAATGTCAGAGGCGATGTATCCGAGTGGATGTCCTACGTGTAAACCAGCACCTGAAGGATAAGGGAACATATCCAATACATAGTACTTAGGTTTAGTGGTGTCCACCTCCGTTTTGTAGGTATTATTTTCCTCCCAAAACTTCTGCCATTTCTGTTCAGTTTCTTTAAAGTTGTATTCCATGATTTATTTTTATCGCTTGTTGTCGAACGAAGCTGTCTTTAAATTGCAAATTTTGACCATTATCTCTTAAAAGAATGCAAAATTACTCTTTTGTAAAGACTATCACAAAACGAAACAGAAAGTATTAGCAATATTTAATGATTGAGAATCTAAAAGAGTAAAGGTTGTTTGTGGCAGTAACAAAATAGCTGAGAGGACTAGTGAGTTGCATAAATAAAAAATAATTTTTCATGCAACCCTATCCAATTGATTTACGTCTGTGAAGGTAAACCGTGGTATGAACATTTCACAATAAAAATATCGTCCATGAAAACAGTCCTAAAAATAGTTTCTTTTAAAAGAAAATATCGACAACTTTAACCGCATTTTACGCACTAATATACTTGTAATACAAAAAACACAAAAGCCAATGAACCAACTATCCAGCCCTTCTAAGCTAATGAGAAACACGTACTTGCTTACCCTTTCCCTATTCTTTTTCCTGTTTAACGCAAATGCACAGAGTATAAGTATTAACAACATTATTCCCCAAAATGGATCAAATACGATATGTTTTAATCAGAATTTCTTGATTTCGTATTTCTCCCCTACTCCACTCAATGAGAATAATAAATTTACGGTTTATGCCTCCAAAGATTATGGTACTACATGGACAGAGATTAGTAGTATTGATACCGCAGGCGTGATTAGAACAGCAATTCCTACAAGCATATTTCCACTGGCTAATTACGACAACAGCTTTTATATAAAAATTAGTGCTTCATCACCCAAACTTGAAAGCTACTCCCGTAGTATATCGTTGTATTCAAGTCCTAAAGTTACCATTAGTGGAATATCAAAAAGCTCAATCGTTAAAGGTGAAATTGTCAATTTTACCTCGAATGATACGTATTGGTCCTTGCCAACTTCATTGACAACAAGTGATGGTAACGTTTACCAAGATATAAGCTATCTAAGTGAGGCGAGTTTAATGCCTCAAAAAACAGACGTTTATACTATTAAACAAGTCAGTAATGCTTGTGGTATGGGGACAATAACCGGTGATGCTAACATTACGGTAAAAGATTTTGGAATCAGCCTTATCGCCCCCGGTTCCAGTTATAATTCTAGTGTTTGTATCGGAAACACGGTAACCTTACATGTTCAAAGGTTGGGAATCGAACCTGCTCAGTCAAGCTATTTAGTGCGTTTATATCAATCTTCAAACTCTCCCTCTTTTACTGAGTTACCAGCTACGTTAAAGGACAATCTCCTTTCGTTCACCATCAGTGACGATGTAGTTCCTTCGTATTATAATTATGTAAAAATCTTACATGCTTCCACAAAAGAAGAATATATAGCAGGAAGTGTTTATTTGAATATTTATGCTAAACCAAGTGTGGAAGTCGTAACTGCTAGCAAAAACGTGGCATTGGGCTCTACCCAGAACTTAGATATTCAGTTTAGTGGAATTGGACCGTTTAGTGCTACACTGAGCGATGGGCAAAAACTTTATAATACGAACTATTCTAATACTTACACGACACAAACGGTGCAAGTAGCATCGCTAGAAACAAAAAGCTATTATGTAACTTCCTTTACGACTGGATGTAACACGGAGAAAGGAGAAGGAAAGAATAAAACTGTTTTTACCATTACACCACAAAACTATATCAAAACAGACTCTGTTAAAACTGGGAACTATTGTCCCCTTCAAACGGCAGAGGTTTACTACTCTAGCAACGTAAAATTAGCAGTAGGAACAGCCGTAAATGTTTCATTAGCAAATTACCCTAACTTTAGTGGCTATACCATCGTCGTTGCTGGGGAAGTTAAGGATAGTAAGACTATTACCTTCAAAATACCCTCGACTGTTACGCCTACCTTGTCTAATAAAAATGTGTATGCAATGGTTAGTATTCCAAACTATTACAGCGTAGGATTTACTTCCACTTATTTCTCAATAAATGAATGGCCGAGTATGATTATTTATCCAACAACTACGATAAGATTATCCAATCCACAAAGCTATACGTTGAATTATAATTTTTCAGGAGGAGAACCATACACGATACTTTTTACAGATAGTACTAAACTTCAACTTGATAAAAATTCAAATGCCTTTAACTCTACTATCAGCCGAATTATAAACGTCACTCAAAATAAAACTGTAGCAATTCAGTCGGTTAGTAATTCATGTGGCAGAACCAACATAAACGGGGCTTCAGGATATTCGTTCGTTTTGGCAAGTGAAGCAAGTAATGCCATCGAAATAAGTAGTTCGACTCTTGCTTATGGACAGAAAATCTGTGAAGGACAAAAGGTTCAATTAGCAATCAAGACCGTTGGTAATTTTGATAGTAATACCTCCTATACTGTAGAATTATTATCGTCATCAACCAGTACAAATGGTACGATACTAACAACATCTAAAAGTAAGACTATCGAGATTACCATTCCTTCGAGTCTTTCTAACCAAGAGTACTTCATCCGGGTTTATTCAGGTAATCCTGTTACTTACAGTAATTTACTTGCCATCACTCCACTTAGAAAACCTGAAATAAACTCTGATTATACGAATACATCTAATTTAGTATTGGGCAGTCCCCTCAATTTATCCTCAAGTATTTCTGGTGCATTACCTATCACGATTACTTATCAGGACAATTCAACCACTGTTTATGATCTTATTAACTCCGTTTCGGCCTATTATTCGTCGGTGAGTAAAACACTATTTCCAAGCCAAAGTGGAATATTTGGAATAAAGTCGTTAAGTAACCTTTGTGGTCTTACCAACAGTACGTCTGCTGGTACAAATGTAACCGTTGTGCCTTATACCATAACGGCATCGTATGGAGGAGCCTATGGAGGAAGTTCATCAATTTGTGCAGACAGCAAAATATCGGTTTCATACACAACTCAAGGACTTGTTCCAGATACAACTACTTTTAGAGTAGAAGCAGCAAAATCTAATAATGGAAATTTGGTTTATCAAAAGCTTCAATCAGAAATCAAATTAGGCTCCTTTATCTTCACGATTCCTAATACATTCGATGAAGGCTACTATTATTTCAGAATAACCAATGGCAAGGGAGATGTGGTTTCTAATGCATTTTACATTGGAATAATCAAGAAACCAAATGTTTCTATTTGGACAAGCAATAACACTAAAGAAATAAGTATCGACTACGGAAGTAGTACTTATATTGGTCTAAAAACCAACAATACGAACTCTTCAATAAATCTCTTAATGCAAGATAATGGCATTAAATTTATCAAAAGGAACGTATATAGCTCAATATCCATTTCAAAATATCCAAAGGTAACCACTATTTATAAACTCACAGGAGCTTCTAACCAATGTGGAATAGAAACATTGAATGATTCTATTAAAGTAATTGTCAAACCTCTTCTTAAAGCTAGTTATGCAGGGACAAATACTACTCCAAATATTCTATGTCAAGATAAGCCTCTGTCACTTAATATTAATGCTTTGGGACAATACGAAGCAGATAATAAGTTTCAAGTGAGTTTAGTATCCACCTCAACGGGTACAGTTATCACGAAGTTAACATCCAATGCCGTCAATGGGTACAACACAATTCCTATTCCTCAAAGTTTAGCAAAGGGTTCATACAATGTTTTGATAGAAAGTTCTAACCCCGTGGGCTCCTACACACTCAATAACTGTATTTATACGAGTAAACCTGATATCAGTATTTCAGGAATAAACGGACAGATTATACTTCAAGGAGATGGAGTTACGGCTACGTTCAAGGACAATAAAGCCATTAGTAGTACTCAATTTTATAATGATCTTATAACCGATATTCTTTTAAGTGATAGTACTAAAGCAAGCCTTTCTTATTGGAATGGTGGAAACTATAGTTATTCGCTTTATCCTAAAGTAACCACCACCTACACGATTAAATCGGTAAGTAATAGCTGTGGAATTGGGGTTAGTTCGGGTTCTTTGAAAGTTATCGTTAGCCCACGTGCTTCAAGAAGCATAGGAATACAAGGCTTCGTCAAAACAAAATATACATATCCTTATACTAGTTACGACTACCAAACGAGTTTATGTAAGGGTAGTACCTATGAGGTAGCTTTCTATCCATCGGGTACTTTCTCGGCGAGTAACCTATTTACCGTTCAGATGTCGGATATAAATGGAGAAAACTTTAAGAACTTAGAGTCCACACCAACTGGAACGAATAATCTACTGAGAGTAACGCTACCTTTAGCTCTTGATGTCAATGGGAAATACTTATTTAGAGTAGTAGCCTCTGACACAGGAAGTGTAAGTACAACTACTCGATCCATTTATGTCATTTCAGAACCACTCACCGCTCGTTTTGAGACAGATAGCTATTTGTATGAAAAAGATAAGACGCTCGATTTGAAGATTAAGTTTTCGGGAACGCCTCCTTTCAATTTTACGCTCGGTAAAAATGAAATTGAAGCGAATTTGACAAAATTCACTTCTACCGATTCGCTTTATACCTTCAAATATACGCCCGATGCTAATACGACCTTACGCTTGTTTTCGGTTAGTAATGCTCTCTGTGGTACGGGTATCATCAATAACCCTTCGAGCATTCGTCTTGAATTGATTACGGGTATTGAAGAGTTGAATTTGTTAGGAATTAAGCTTTACCCGAATCCAACCAGTGATAAAATTACCATCGAATCGGATGCCAAACTCATGAACCTCCGCTTAGTAGATGCTTTCGGTAAGGTCATTCATGAATCGACTATTCGAGAAGAAAAAAGGGAAATCCTGCTGAACGATTATCCAACAGGAACGTATTTTTTACACATCAATAAAGAAGGGAAAACTGCTAGTTTCAAAATTCTAAAACTATAATTATTAAGGGTTACTTCGTAAGAGGTAACCCTTTTTGTTATAATACTTTTAGATGCAAACAATAATCCGTAATTTGTACTATGATTAAATGACTTTGTCTTATCGACTAGCCAATGACTATGAGCACTTTAGGGGTAATTTTTAACATCATTTTCTCATGAAACTAGATATTACGTTTCTTCATCAACAATTTGGAAAGTTGTTTGAAGGTCATTTATTGGAAGAACTCGCTCAAGTTGGTAACTATATGGAGGTTGAGGAAGGCTTTGTGCTGATGCGTCCTGGGGGATACATCCGCTCTGTCCCTATCCTTTTGAGTGGTTCTGTGAAAATTATGCGAGCCGATGCCGACGGACGGGAAGCCTTGCTATACTACTTGGGAGGCTTAGATTCGTGTGCCATGTCGCTAACCTGCTGTATCGACCGTAAGCAAAGTGAAATCACGGCAATTGCAGATGAAAAAACAAGGCTGATTGCTATTCCTGTAGAAAAAGTAGAAGAATGGGTCTGTAAATATCCTTCTTGGAAACACTTCGTTTTTATGACTTATCAAAAACGATTTGAGGATTTATTGGGTGCTATCGACCAAATTGCTTTCCATAAACTAGACGAGCGTTTATTGGGTTTATTGAATCGAAAAATGAAGCAATGTGGTTGTACAACCTTTACCATTACCCACGAAGAACTTGGACAAGAACTGGCTACCTCTCGTGAAGTGACCTCTCGTTTACTGAAGCAACTGGAGCGTTTAGGTAAAGTAAAACTCTCTCGTAATAAAATTGAATTACTCGCCACTGCAATAAGCTAATCCCTCTTCACGTCAGCTATCATACTAATAAAGATCAGTTTTCCCGTGTAGCAAATGTTACAGAATCGCTTTGGTTAAGCATCTACCTTTGTTTCATCGAAAAGGTAGCATAAGTATTCAACCAATAGCTGATACAAAGATGAAAATAGAACAAATTTACACGGGATGTTTAGCAGAAGCGGCCTATTATATCGAATCGGAAGGGGAAGTAGCCGTAATTGATCCATTACGTGATGTGAAACCCTTTATAGATCGAGCTACAAAAGATGGAGCAACGATTAAATATGTTTTTGAAACGCATTTTCATGCCGATTTTGTCTCAGGACATATTGACCTCTCGAATAAAACAGGGGCTACCATTGTTTTTGGGCCAACAGCTCAACCGAGCTATATCGCCTACGTTGCCAAAGACGGCGAAACCTTTCAAGTGGGTAAATTAACAATTAAGGCAATACACACCCCTGGGCATACCATGGAATCTACTTGTTACTTATTGACGAATGAGCAAGGAAAAGAAGTGGCCATCTTTACGGGAGATACGTTATTTATCGGCGACGTTGGTCGTCCCGATTTAGCTCAACACGTAATCAGTGAGTTGACCGAGGAAAAATTAGCTAGTCATCTATTTGATTCTTTACGTACTAAAATAATGCCTTTGGCTGACGACCTTATTGTTTACCCCAATCATGGTGCAGGAAGTGCTTGTGGCAAGAAAATGAGCAAAGAGACGACGGACACCTTAGGAAATCAGAAGCGTTTCAATTATGCTCTTAATCCATCGTTGAGCAAAGAGCAATTTATCAAGGAAATCTTAACGGGCTTAGTACCACCTCCAAGCTATTTTCCTCAAAATGTATTGATGAATATCCGAGGATATAAAAACCTAGATGAGGTACTCCAACAAGGCTATCAAGCATTATCTGCCGACGCATTTGAAGCAGCAGCTAACGAAACAGATGCCTTGATTATTGATGTTAGAGACGCTCAAACCTTTGCCAAAGGTTTCATTCCCAACGCCATCAATATCGGACTCGAAGGGCAGTTTGCTACATGGGTGGGTACACTTGTAGCCGATTTAAAACAACCGATTTTATTGGTTACTGAAATGGATAAGCTAGAGGAAAGTATTACTCGTTTGGCAAGAGTAGGCTACGATAATTGCATCGGTTATTTAAAAGATGGATTTGAAACATGGAAACAAGCAGGCAAGGAAATCGATACGGTTTCTTCTATAACAGCTCCAGATTTTGCGGTCTTGTTTAACCAAATTCCCACCCTTAATGTATTGGATGTACGGAAAAAAAGTGAGTACGATTCAGAACACCTTGTAGGAGTAAGCAACCTCCCTCTTGATTTTTTGAATGCCAATATGGCTCAAATTCAACGAGATAAGACCTACTATGTTCATTGTGCAGGAGGCTATCGCTCTATGATTGCGATTTCCATCTTGAAGGCAAGAGGTTACGAAAATCTCATTGATGTCACAGGTGGTTTTGCAGCCCTTAAAGCAACCCAACAGGTTGCCATTACAGACTATGTCTGTCCAACAACCTTGTTATAACTACTTAAATCAACACCCGTAAACAGCGGTTAACCTCTTAAAAAAGCGAGGATTTAAAGCATCGTTTTCTTAATGGGTTAACACCTGTTTATTCACAAAATACTACTCAGATGACAAGCTTACTAACAAATTGGAATTTCATGCGTATCTTCCGCTTAGGAATGGGACTTTGGATTACGTATTCCTCTTTTTCTGACAATCAACCGCTTATGGGCATTTTAGGAGGCTTTTTTGCATTGCAGGCAATCCTAAACGTAGGATGTTGCGGCTCTAGTGGGTGTGCAATTCCGAATAAAACAAACAAGGTGCATTCTAAAACAAAAACTACTGATTATGAAGAAGTTACATAATCACAAATGGCAAATCACAGGAGCAATCATCGGTGGTTTTATGGGCTATTTTTATTGGAGAGAAATTGGTTGCTCCACAGGGGCATGTATCATTCAATCGAACTGGCAAAGTATGATACCCTATGGAGTACTCACAGGGTATCTCATCACTGATTTCATTAAAACAGGTTTTAAGCGTTCTCCTAACGTCTAAACTACAACACTAACTAAATCACAATCTACTTCATGAAACATTATATCATCATCATTGCCACTTTATTAATAGGCTCTCTTAGTGCTTGTAAAAAAGGCAATGGCACAGACAGCTTGTCAGCACAAGAATTTGCAGACAAGATAAAGTCCACAGAAACCTCCCTGATTTTAGATGTCCGTACCCCCGAAGAGTTTTCAAAAGGGCATCTCGAAAATGCACAAAACATCGATATTAACGGGGCTAATTTCGGAGAAGAAGTAGCCAAATTAGACAAAACAAAACCTGTATTTGTCTACTGCCTTAGTGGAGGAAGAAGTGCTTCGGCGGCCACTCAAATGCGTTCAGAAGGTTTTACGAAGGTCTATGAACTGGAGGGTGGTATCATGAAATGGCGTGCTGAAAATCTACCCGAAACAAGCAATGAAACAGGGGATGTTACCTCAACAACAGGAATGACTCTTGCTCAGTTCGATGCAGTGCTCAATGAAGATAAATTGGTTTTAGTCGATGTCTATGCCGATTGGTGTGGGCCTTGTCAAAAAATGAAACCCTCTTTAGAAGCAATAGCCACCGAAAAAGCAAGTTTGGTGAGGCTCGTCCGTATCAATGCTGATGATAATCAAGAGTTATGTAGTAGTTTAAAAATCGAGGCATTGCCCACTTTGTTACTATATAAAAAGAAAAAACTTATTTGGTCGAATGTTGGCTTCATTGAAAAAGAAGTGATTGAAACAGCCCTCCAAGGAAAGTAACCTAAACGATTTTTTACATCCTTAATATTTTGACTAGATATGAAAAAGAACATGAGCGGTACCGACCGCATTATCCGTATCATTGTGGCGTTACTTACTTTGGGACTGTATTTTACCCATGTCCTAACAGGTTCTCTAGGACTCATTGCCATCGTCGTATCTGGAATCTTTGTACTAACAAGTATCGCTAGCTTTTGCCCACTTTATACCGTATTCGGTATCTCTAGCTGCAAGATTAAATAACGAAGGTTGTAAACCCTTTACTTTTCAGGGTATTTATCGTTGCTAAAACGCTGATATCGGTTGATTTCAGCTACCTGATAAGTCATCTCCTTAGCCGTTGTCAGTGAAAACGCTGATAACGGCTTTATCTACTATTTTCCCTCTCACACAGCAACACGCATTTCATGGAAATCATCATCTTTTCTATTGTCCTACTACATTTATTAGTGGGCTTTGGCTGGCTTTTTTATAAGTTTGAAGTACAAAAAAAGAAGGACGAAGAGTCTTTATAAAATAAGTTGGCTATGTAACTAATGTTACAGACAATGTGCATTAGTTAGTGTAATTTCGATATAAAATTAAACTAAATATGCAATTACTAGACGATTACAGAAAAAATACGTGTTAGCTTGGTTGCATTATTGGCTCAGAACTCTGAAAGGAACCGCTTAGTTAAAACAAGAGCAGATGGTATGAATAGAAACGATGTTAGGACTCCCTTTAACTAACAAGAAAGCTACTTAAGCTTTCGTACCTCAATTCATAGTTTCCCCTTTCTGCCCTTGCCTCTCACATTTCCACAGCGAAATATAGTCCGTGGGTAAGACCGCCAACTTACCCACCTCCGTTTTGATTATTAGCAAATGATTGCGTACTTTGTTTCTAAAAGTACGCAATCACCATGACTAGCAACGAATCTATTTCTCAGCCTACCTCCCTACCCAAAGAATTAGCCCTGAATGTATGGAGTTCAGAGCGAGAAAACCCCTTTAACCAGCTTACTCGATTTAGCTATTTTAGCCTTGTGCTGCTATCTCAGGGTGCTATTGAGCTAAAAGCAGACGTTTCGTCCTATACGGTGAAAGCTCCTGCTGTTTTATTTTTTAGTCCTTACCAACCCTTCAAATTCGGAACGGCACAGCCCGAGGAACTTCAACTTTCGGTTGTTAATTTTCATCCTGATTTCTTCTGTATTCTAAAACATCAGCAAGAGGTTTCTTGTAATGGTGTCCTTTTCAATAACCTGTACGAAGCTCCTTTTGTCTCTTTGAGTAGTGAACAACTACAGTTATTATCCGTTCAAATTCAACAAATGGCCGAAGAGCTTCAACAAGAAGCCTTAGCTCAGCACGATTTACTGTTATCGTACCTAAAAATATTCTTGATTCATACTACTCGTTATAAAAAACAAGTCGATGCTCAGAAAGCGGCAGACCAACAAGGACTGCCTCTCCCAGAACGGAGTATTTTACAAAAATTAAAAATGAGTATCGAAGAGCATTTTCTACAAGAACACGCTCCTAGTTTCTATGCAGATAAGCTAAATATCAGCGTAAAAGCACTTGGAAAACTCACCAAGCAACATGTTAATCGAACACTTTCTGATTTAATACAAGAACGTTTGATGATGGAAGCAAAACGAGAACTATATTTAACGGATAAATCGGTCAAAGAAATTGCATACTCCTTAGGTTTTGAGGATGAATATTATTTCAGTCGCTTATTCAAAAAAAATACCGATACCTCCCCTATTCAATACCGCAAAACGGTGGGTGAAGATCAGGCTCGAAAACTCAAAATTGAGTACTAGGCAATTTGTCCATCTTTTGGCGTGATTTATTCATTCTATTCGACGGTAAAATTGCCCAATTTTGTAAAGTCAACTACGTAATAACTCAAAACAACATAAATCATGCAAATTAAAAGAAGTGCCTCAGCTCAATGGATTGGTTCTGGTAAAGCAGGAAAAGGAACATTAAACAGCCCAAGTGGTGTGTTAAGCGATACACAATATTCATTCAATACTCGTTTTGAAGATGGTATTGGTACAAACCCAGAAGAATTAGTAGGAGCAGCTCATGCAGGCTGTTTTTCAATGCAATTAGCATTTAACTTACAAGGTGCAGGCTTCACTGCAGATAGCATTGATACCACTTCAGAAGTTATCTTAGCGGATGGAACCATCACTACAATTAACTTGACGACGACTGTAAAAGCAGCAGGTTTAGACCAAGCGAAGTTTGAAGAATTGGTGAACCATGCAAAAGTAAACTGTCCGATTTCTAAATTATTTAATGCAGAAATTACCTTATCAGCAACGCTAGTATAAGAAGTTACTTCATCAACAAAAAATAGCTTAGAGCAGTGTTGCTCTAAGCTATTTTCTTATCTAAATGATATACTCAAGGTCATTTGATGATTTGTAGCAACGGGTTGACCATGGAAAGTAGCGGGTTTCCAAAGCCCATTGGTTTGTTCCACAATTTTGACTACTTCATCGGCAAAAGCTTTATCTTTAGAATCGTCTAATAACATGATATTGCTCAAGGTTCCGTCCAACTCTACCCGAAAACTCAAGTGAATTTTTTCTCGTTTATCGTACGTACTTTTTAGTTTACTAGCAATAAAACTAGCCAATTCTCCATCGCCATTCACATAATGTGGCGGAGTCTGTCGTTCTTTGTAGGGACGTAAACGTCCGTTTTCATCGACATAACCAGCCACAATCATCAACCCCAAATCATAGGTTTCTAAAAAAGCTAACTCCTTATCTTTAAAGCCCTCCCAATTGCCATTTTTAAGTCCCTGAGCGACTTTCCCTTGCTCTGTTAATCGCTTATTGGCAGGATTATATTTTTCTAAAATTGCCTCTCCATCCCCTTCTTTTACTAATAACTTCCCTTGTTCAGTCCAAAGATTATAGAGCGTATAACTCATTTTAAAATTATCGTCTCCATCAAGCGAATAACTACTCACTTCTGCTAATTGTCCATTAGGATGCCATCTAAAATATTCAAAATCAGTGGTCGAATTGGGCATAAATACCTTTTCTTCTCCTAATAAGCCATTGGGATAAAACTTTTGAGCTGTTCCTACGATTTTTCCATTCAAGTAATGCTCTGTCTCAAACAACGCACCATTAGGATAAAACTTATAGACAGTCCCCTCTATTCGTCCCCGCTTATTTCTAAAGAAAACTTGATCACACTGACGCAGCGTATCGGCGATAATTCCTCCATAAACAGGTTCTCTATTAAGCCGAAGCTTCTCGTATTTCAAGACATAATAAGGGCTTTTATCATCATCCATACGATAAAAAACTATATCCCCTACAGGAATCCCTGCATTGGTTACTTTCGAAAGGCTATATAATTCGGCCTCTTTTTTAGTGAAAACAGGATGTAAATTGGCATCGTAATAATTGACCAAATAGCCATTTTTAAATTCTAAGCTTGACTGAAAATCAAAATGTACAGGGATAACAACTCGTTGAGCTACCTTTCGTTGCTCTTTCATGGCAGGACTCCAAGCCTTAAATAAGGATACCACTCGAATCGCCTCTTGGTCTGCTTCCGCATATAAGCCTTTAATGACTTGTATTTGTCGAGGAAGACCGAGCGTATCAATGGTTACTTCCACCACCACTTGCCCTTGTACTTTAGCAAGTTGTAAAGCCAATGGAATCCGTAAATTTCGATTGATAAATTGCGTGAGCTGGTTTATACCCCCATAAGGTTCTGCGGGAGTATCAACGTCTTGAGCTTGGAAAGTTGTATTGTCAGTAGAAGAAAAAGCAGAGGTTGATAAGCCAAAACATACAACAATCATCCAAACAACAAGCTGCTTGGTAGTGATTTTCATGGGCATTAGTGATAAAATGGTTGGATTTGTTATCATAAACAATTGACTGTTTACGATAACAAATGTATTATTCTCCACTAAATTCCCTAGTAGCTTCCTGAACAATTAACAATAAGTTAATATTGCCTACCAATTAAAAGTGCATAGAAAAAGCAATGCCTGTTGTTTTGCCGTTGTACTGGGGCACCAACATCATGGATGTCTGAGTTGTTTTTTTACAAAATACTGTTTTTAGACGAGGGTAAACTAGGTAAGCTAACTCGGCTGAGGCAATTCCAAAACCAGCTCCCACCAGTACATCCGAAACCCAATGGCGATTATTTAACATCCGTAAAGCACCCGTTGCAGTAGCAAAGGTATAACCCGCAATCGGATACCAAACACTTTGATTACCATACTCTTTAGCAAGCACCGTTGCCCCAAAAAAGGCATTCGCTGTATGTCCTGAAGGGAAAGAATCATCCTTTGAATTATCTGGACGCTCTACTTTCGTAACCGTCTTCAAACCATAAACAGTACCCATCATAAAAATTCCCCCTAGTGCTACAATACCTACTTTATCTTGAAAAGAATTTCGCCCATGAACGCCAACCAAATCAAGTCCAAAAACGGGTACATACGACGCAAATTGCAATAAGTCGTCTGCACGATTATTGAAATCATTGAAGTTTTTAGCTCTAAAACTCAACTGATCGTCTTTAATCTTCTGACCTGTTAAGGCTAAACCTGCCCCTATTAAAACTGCTGGAACAATAAACGGTTTAATAGCCGCTTTTGTCGAACAACTTGCGGTGTCTTTGGTAGATTGAGCACAAAGACTGTTGGATAACACGAAGAAAATTGCAATTATAGAGAAAATACGTTGTTTCATTGGAAAATGGATAATGATGAATGCGTAATGGTTAGTGATAAATGCGTAATGATTAATGCGTAATGACTGTTATACCATAATTAACTTACTGATGGCTAGAACTTTGCACATAATCTCTTTGCAAACTTGATAGCTTTTCAGATTAAATCCAACATTTAACATTCATAATTTAGCATCATTACGTAATTTAAATTTGTTCTTTATACTGCATTTGATGTAAAGAAGCGTACCAGCCTTCTTTTTCAAGAAGTTCTTCATGCGTTCCTTGTTCTTTGATTTCGCCTTTATCTAGGACTAAGATTTTGTGAGCATGCTGAATCGTCGAAAGTCGGTGAGCAATTACAATCGCTGTTCTTCCTTTCATCAACTTGGCAATGGCATTCTGAATCATCTCTTCTGTTTCGGTATCTACCGAAGAAGTTGCTTCGTCCAAAACAATTACTTTGGGGTCATGCACCAAAGCACGAACAAAAGAAATCAACTGACGTTGCCCTACCGAAAGCGTAGCCCCACGTTCCATCACATTATAATCGTAACCTTCTGGCAAGCGTTCAATAAAGTCATGAGCTCCCACCAATTTAGCGGCTTCAATGATTTTCTCACGGGTAATCGTTGGGTCGCCTAAGCTAATGTTTTTTTCAATCGTATCCGAAAATAAGAACACATCTTGTAATACCACTCCAATTTTACTGCGTAAGCTATTCAATTCATAGTCATGCAAGTTACGTCCATCAATGAAAATCTCCCCTTTATTGATTTCATAAAAACGGCTTAACAAATTAATGGTAGATGATTTTCCTGCTCCTGTTGCCCCTACGAGTGCGATAGTTTCGCCTTGTTTTACGTCAAAAGAAATATTTTTCAAGACATACTCTTCGTCATTATAGGCAAACCAAACATTTTTAAAGGTAACATCTCCTCTAAGGTTATCGGCTTTGAAAGTACCCTGATTGGTCACATAGTCGTCAGAATCCAATAATTTAATAATTCGTTCTGTAGAAACGATTCCCATTTGGAGGGTATTAAAACGGTCTGCCAAGAAACGAATAGGGCGAAAAAACAAGTTCATAAACATGATAAACGCCGTAAGAGTACCAAGCGTCATATCGTGTTGTAAAATTTGTTTAGAACCAAACCAAACGATTAATCCCGTTCCTGTTGCCAAAATAACATCTGCCACAGGAAAGTAAACCGAATACGCCCAGATAGAACGAATATTAGCGTCTCGATGTTGCTTATTAATGTTGACAAACTTTTCGTACTCTGTTTTTTCAGCATTAAAAATTTGCACAATATTCATCCCAGTAATGTGTTCTTGCACAAAAGAGTTTAGACTAGCGACAGCCAAACGTACCTCACCAAATGACTTTTTGATATATTCTTTGAAAACATACGTCGAAACGACCATAAACGGCACTGTCAATAAGCAAATAAGCGTCAATCGCCAGTCGGTATAAAACATCACGCCTGTGATAAGTACCAACTGTAAAATATCTCCAGCAATAGAAGCTAAGCCTTCCGAAAAAACATCGTTGAGAGTTTCTACATCCGACACGGTACGAGTCACCAAGCGACCAATAGGCGTATCGTCGAAGAATTTCAAACGTAAATTAAGGATTTTGTTATAAAGGGCAATCCGAATATCTCGAATCACTGTTTGCCCAAGCCAACCAGCCATGTAGGTATTCACAAATTGTAGAAGACCTTGTACAAGTAGTACGCCCAACATCGCTAAAAGCATGAGGGATAGTCCTGTATAATCTCCTTGAGCAATTTCATTATCAATGGTATGACGAATCAACAAGGGGTTCAGAGGCACGATGCAAGCCATAAGCATAATCATCGCTACTAAGCCCCAGAAGCGTAACTTGTAGGGGCCGAGAAATCCATAAATTCGTTTTAGTATTTGAGCATCAAAAATTTTACCGCTATTTTCTTCTTTTTTCACACTGAGTTCTGTTTATAAGCCTTTCTTGTTGTGGCATAATTTCACTCAAAGGTAACATTCAGTTTTGTGAATTAGTTTATTTTTGCTGAAATTGAACAACTAACAAATCATTTTGTATAAGCACAAACCCCATGGATTTAGCGAAAATTACCGCAGAAGTGTCTGCCCTAGCTCGACAAACAGCCAGTTTTGTAAAGGAAGCAACCCTAGCTTTTAAAAAAGATAGCATTGAATATAAAGGACTTAACGATTTGGTTTCGTATGTCGATAAACAAACGGAAGAACGCCTCGTGGCGGGTTTACGAGTGATTTTACCCGAAGCAGGCTTCATTGCCGAAGAGGGTACAGCGACTCGTACCGAAGATCAAGACTATGCGTGGATTATTGACCCCGTAGATGGTACGACAAATTACATTCATGGCTTACCCATTTTTGCAATTTCGATTGCCCTTTTGCATAAAGACAAAATTGTTTCGGGCGTAGTCTTTGAAATTAATCGAGAAGAATGCTTTAGTGCTTGGCTTGGTGGCGGTGCGTATTTAAACGACGAACCCATTAAGGTATCTGCCGTTAATAGCCTTTCCGAAAGCCTTTTAGCAACAGGTTTCCCTTACTATGATTTCCAGTTGACCGATCAGTATTTAGCTATTTTGAAAGAATTAATGCAAAAATCACACGGCTTACGTCGTATGGGATCGGCTGCCGTCGATTTAGCTTACACGGCTTGTGGGCGTTTTGAAGGGTTCTTTGAATATAACCTCAAACCTTGGGATGTAGCCGCAGGAACACTCATTGTTCAAGAAGCAGGAGGTACAGTAAGTGATTTCAAGGGTGGAGACGATTTTATCTTTGGGCGTGAACTAATTGCAGCTTGTGGAGCGTTTAAAGAATTACAAGAGGTCATCGCAACACATTGGAATTATGGAAAATAGCATCATTGCACTTATCTTTATCGGGGCGGTTGTTTATTTAGGCAATATCGTTCGTCAAAATTTTAGTTTACGTAAAAAAGCAGGTTGTCCCAAGGGCTGTGGCTCGTGTTCGGCAATTGATGTAGATAAAATTATGGAAGAGCAAAACGCTCTTCATCACTAAAGATTTCTGGTTCTTCTATGACTTCTGTACTCGATAATCCAATCTTGATATAAATCACAGTTGAAACCAATTTCTTTCATTTTATTCTTTTAATGCTCTTTTTATGGCGAATATCCAGTGGATTAGCTATAAAAAGAGCATTTGTCGTTTATTAATAACTTGCATTTGTTAATTTTGACTTATCAATTTCATTAACAACATCCCCTACTTTTAAATAGATTATCTATAATGAGAGGAATTCATCAAGTGCTTCATTCGACCAATAAATTATTTTTTTTCCCTAAGCGAGTAGCTCAAATCGGCTTCTCCGCTTTGGCTATATTACTCGCTCTTGGCACTTTTGTCCCGCAAGCAAAGGCACAATTTACCCGTCAAGATAGCTTACGAGGAACGCTATCTAGCCTTCGTAGCTGTTATGATGTCACTTTTTACGACTTATTTGTTAAAGTAATTCCCAACGAACAACGAATTGAAGGGCATAATACCATTCGTTATAAGGCTGTTAACTCCTTTAATCGCCTACAGGTTGACCTGTTCGCTAACATGGATGTACTTAGTATTTCGCAACAAGGCAAACCCCTTTCTTATAGCCGAGAAGGTAATGCTATTTTCGTTAATTTTCCGAAAACACAGGAAAAAGGAAAGGTCTATGCAATCCGTATCGACTACAGTGGCAAACCTAGAGTAGCGGTGAATCCACCTTGGGACGGGGGATTTTCTTGGAAAAAAGATGCTAATAACAAAGATTGGATTGCGGTTAGTTGCGAAGGAATTGGAGCCAGTTTATGGTGGCCTAATAAAGACCATTTATCAGACGAGCCCGACTCCATGCGTATCATCACCTCCGTACCCGATGGTCTTATGAGTGTATCGAACGGGAACTTGAGAAGTACCTTACAGGCAAAGCCATACAATAAAAAGAGACGTAAAGTTGCTCTAAAAAATACCCCTGGGTTTACAGAATATGAATGGTTTGTTAGCTATCCAATCAATAGCTATAACGTTACGCTAAACATCGCTGACTACGCTCATATCCAAGATGTGTACTTGTCGAAGGAAACGAAGAAACGATTAGCCTTAGATTATTATGTCTTGAGAAATAATCTCGAAAAAGCTAAAGTGCATTTTCAGCAGGTAAAACCCATGTTGGCTATTTATGAAAAACACTTTGGTCCTTATCCATTTTGGAACGATGGCTATGCCTTAGTCGAAACACCTTACTGGGGAATGGAACATCAAAGTGCTGTGGCTTATGGTAATAATTACAAGAATAATAATTATGGTTTTGACTTTATCATCATTCACGAGTCGGGACATGAGTATTTTGGTAATTCCCTTTCTTGTAATGACCATGCCGAAATGTGGATTCACGAGTCCTTTACTACCTACATGGAAACCATGTATGTAGAAGCTTTACAAGGATATAAAAAATCGGTTGATTACTTAATCGAACAGAAAAAACGGATTCAGAATAAAGTTCCGATGATTGGTCCCATGGGAGTTAACTACGAAGGCCCAGACTCTGATATTTATTTCAAAGGAACATGGATGCTCCACACCATTCGCAACATTATCAACGACGATGCCAAATGGTTTGATGCCATGAAAGGATTAACCACTACCTTTGCTCGTCAGAACGTTACGAGTGAACAGGTGATTAATTATTTCAGTGCCAAAACAGGTATTAACCTAAATCCGTATTTTGATTTATACCTGCATACAACCATTATTCCGACCTTAGCATATAAAATTCACGAAACAGGAGAGCAAATAGCGGTACAATATCGCTGGACAAACACGCCTCCTGACTTTGCTATGCCTATTACGGTATCCATGGGAAATGAGTACTCAAAACGCATTACACCTAGCAGCGAATGGCAAGAAATCACGATGAACAAAATTGACAATCAAACGTTTAAAGTAGATATCGATTCTTTTTTAATTAAAGCTTTCGAAACCAAGGAATAACGTGTGATGATGAATTTTGAATGTTAGATTTTAGATTCAAAATATTCGCTATCAGTAAATTAAATTACAGGTAGCTTGTTAAAATATTGAATTGACAACTTTCTCAAAAATGGTCAATTCAACCATCACGTTTAAACAACTTATCTATCAAACCCATCTTGTTTCTAATTAATTTATGCTCAACCATCATTATGTCTTCTAAGAAAAACGCAGCTATTATTTTCATTTTTATTACCCTTCTCATTGATGTCTTGGGTATTGGCTTAATCATTCCTGTACTACCTACCCTATTGCAGGAACTAACAGGAAAAAGCCTCAGTGAAGTATCACAATACTCAGGCTGGATGATGGCCTGTTATTCCATCATGCAATTTATCTTTTCACCTATTATGGGTGGACTGAGTGACCAATATGGTCGTCGTCCTGTGATTTTGCTTTCGTTGTTTGGGTTTTCGCTCGATTACCTACTATTGGCTTTTGCACCTACCCTTTCTTGGTTATTTGTAGGGCGTATTTTAGCAGGTATTACAGGAGCAAGTTTCACCACAGCAAGTGCTTATATTGCCGACGTATCCAAACCCGAAGACCGCTCTAAAAACTTTGGCGTGATTGGGGCAGCCTTTGGTATTGGTTTTATCATTGGCCCTGCCATCGGAGGGCTTTTAGCGGATATGGGCATTCGGATGCCTTTCTTCGCCGCAGCAGGTTTAACACTCATCAACTTCTTGTATGGCTATTTCATTTTACCCGAATCGCTCAAACAAGAAAACCGTCGTCGCTTCGACTGGAAACGAGCCAACCCAATTGGTTCTTTACGCAACATCACCAAATACCCTGTTATATTGGGCTTAGTGGGTTCGTTTTTCTTCTTCAATATTGCAGGGCAAGTGCACCCAAGTACGTGGACGTTCTTCACTATGAAAGAATTTAATTGGACAAGTCATGACGTTGGCTTATCCCTTGCTTTTGTAGGCTTGGTAATTGCCATTGTTCAAGGCGGTTTAAACCGTATCATCAACCCCAAATTAGGCGATCGCAAATCGGTTATTCTCGGTACACTTTTCTATGCTATTGGCTTTGGACTTTTTGCTTTTGCCTCTCAAGGTTGGATGATGTATGCCATCATGATTCCCTTTGGTATGGGTGGCATTGCAGGGCCTTCTTTGCAAAGTATTATCTCTCAGCAAGTAAGCCCTTCCGAACAAGGAGAATTACAAGGAGCTCTCACTAGCCTTCAAAGTATCACCACCATTATAGGCCCTTTGATAGCTTCCAATTTGTTTGCTTTTTTCACTTCCGAAGCCGCTCCGATTCACTTTCCTGGGGCAGCCTTCTTTATGGGGTCTCTTTTAACGTTTATTTCTTTATTTATCGCAATTCGTTCTTTCCCAAGTGATAAAAATCAAGCTTAGTATGGCTTGATTTTTGCTTTATTTCCTGAGTAGTTTCATTTCATGAACGATGGAGATCCACCCCGCCTAAGGTCGTATCGTTCGTTCAACCAAGGCATACCTATGCCTCCCATTATACAATTATGATAAAATTAGTTATTCAAACCCTATCCATTATGCTACTATTGGTGAGTCAAAACTTTGCACAAGACTCTACCAAAAAAGTAAGCAACATCGCTATTCCAAACATTCTTGAGCTCAAAGATGAGTACTTCTTTTTGCCCAATCGAAAGTTTTATATCGACCGTATTATTTGTAACATCCAGCCAAGAGGATTCACCGCTCGAACAGGATTACGAGGCGACTCTCAGGCGATTCAATTTAACGACAGTATTCAACATGTGGTTGCCGACTACCTCCGCATGAGTGCAGCTCCTGTAAAAGGATTTGCCCCAATTGTTTTACGAATCAAAGATTTACAAATTGAAGAGAATCGCAACTTTGTCAAAGAGAAGGGAAAAGTAAAAATCAATATCGAATTCTTTGTCCAATCCAACGACGGAGAACATACCGAGCTCATTAAAATTTACCAGACACAAGCTTACCATGTTTATACGAAGCTGTTTAATGTAACCGAAGAACATGAGTTACATTTACGGGAAATCATTAAAGAATGTCTGACTAATTTTAACGACGAACGGTTTGACTTGTCTCGCTATGCAACTGCCCCCAAGGTATTCAGCGAAATTGCCAAAGATTAAGTCTGGTTTACCTTCGGATGGCTTCTATTAACCATTCATGGAAAATTCTTGAATTTAAAAATATTAGCCCTTAATTTCCGTTGTGATTGAATCACAACGGATTTTTTATTTATCCATTTACTTAAAACTAAACACAAACATGACCTTAAAGAAGTTTTTTGCTACCACTTTCGTATTCGTAGCACTAGTTAGTTCCACAATGGCTCAATCGGTAAATGAAATCGTTGACAAACACATTGCTGCTATGGGTGGACTTGATAAATGGAATGCTCTTAAATCGGTAGAAATGAAAACAAGTTTCTCGATTCAAGGAATGGATATCGAAAACAAAATCGTTATTTTCAATAAAAAAGGATTACGTAGTGACATCTCTGTGATGGGACAAACAATTACGACTGCCATTGATGGCGATCAAGGCTGGATGGTTCGCCCTACCATGATGGGAGGAACTGGCGAAGCAGAAGATATGCCTAATGCCTTAGTAAGACAGACAAAAGCCCAAACGAATCTAGGAGGTAGCTTGCTTAATGCGAAAGCAGTTGGTGATACCATTAGCCTTGTA
This sequence comes from Flectobacillus sp., assembly GCA_023255485.1. Classification (GTDB taxonomy): domain Bacteria; phylum Bacteroidota; class Bacteroidia; order Cytophagales; family Spirosomataceae; genus JALRIJ01. Next base: position 4,935 of record JALRIJ010000015.1, on the reverse strand, counting down.
GGTAAAGAAACCTTAGACGGAGCAGAAGTATTGAAATTGCGTATAGCAGACAAGAAAGGCGAAGTTTACCACGTCTATCTTAGCCCAAACACCTATTATGTCCTTAAATCGACAGGAGTTAGTAATATTCAAGGTAAAAATACTGAAATCAGCGTTACCTACTCTAACTTCAAAACAATTGACGGACTTGTTTTTCCTCACACCATGGAAACGCCAAGCCCAATGGGTGGCGACATGATGACTGTTGAAACAACTTCTATTACGTTGAATCCTAAAATTGATGAAGCTATCTTGAAAAAAGGAGCAAAATAAGAATCGTATCACAAACATACAATAGACAAGCATGCGTATAAATAGCTCACATCGGTGCAGCAGTTGAAACGCTATCTTTTCTTTTTACTTACTTGAAAGTCAAGACACAAAAATATTTTGTATCTTGACTTTTATTTATTTATTCGTTCATCTTATCCTCCCCAAACATGAAAACAGCCCTCGTTGCCTTTATCCTTTGCTTAACCACTTTAAGCTTTGCACAAACCCCCAAAGTAGCCACCGCTACTCTTCCTAAGTTTACTATCAAAAAACATCCTGAAAATGCAGACGGCACTCCTTCTTCTACTGTTAGTGTAGTCATAGGTAAAACAACCGTGTCGATTGCTAAAATTACGGGTACTGCCGAAGACATCGTAAAAGCCGAATATCCGAGTAAAGGGATTCCAGCTAAAGCAATTGCCGCTTGCGGAGCTTGGTGGGCAGGTGCTGGCGATTATTTTTATGTGATTAAAAAAGGTACAAGTTATGTCGTTTATCAAGGTTGGCAGTCAGAAGAACAAACAGAAAAAGGCTTCCACTGGAAACAGGTTAAAACGCTCAAATTACAATAAATAAGCTATCGCTAATCGAGTTAGCTACTCTTCTCACTTGATTAGCGTCCTTTACTATTTTCAAACAATTACATTCCTTCTTAATTAACTAAACTATTTATGCGTATTTTTTTAAAACCGCTTGTATGCTTGCTGATGTTAGCAAGCTATTTCTCGGTAATAGGGCAAACCAACACCGTTTGGAAAACCGCTACCGCCGCTGGTTACACCTATCGCTATGTAACCAATGACCCCATGAAAGCCCGCTTTTATCAACTTAAAAACGGCTTGACGGTTATTTTAACTGAAAATCACAAAGAACCTCGTATTCAAACGCTCATTCCTACTAGGGCAGGCTCTAACACAGACCCTCATGACCATACAGGCTTGGCTCACTATTTGGAACACATGCTCTTTAAGGGAACGGACAAATTTGGTTCACTAAACTGGGAAAAAGAAAAGCCTCTGCTAGACAAAATCGATGCTCTTTACGAACGCTACAACAAAACGACAGATGCGGCAGAACGAAAAACCATCTATGCGGAGATTGATAAAGTTTCGGGCGAAGCCGCTAAATATGCTATCGCCAACGAATACGATAAAATGATGGCTTCAATGGGTGGACAAGGAACCAATGCGTTTACGAGTACAGAGCAAACTGTTTATACCGAAGACATCCCAAGCAACGCAATAGACCGCTTTTTGGCTCTACAAGCAGAACGTTTTAGAAATCCTATCCTACGTATTTTCCATACCGAATTAGAAGCCGTTTACGAAGAAAAAAACAGAGCACTTGATAATGATCCTCGTAAAGTATATGAAGTAAGAAACACGGCTTTGTTCCCGACTCATAACTACGGGCAACAAACAACTCTTGGAACGATTGAACACTTAAAAAACCCTTCGTTGCTCGAAATTCGCAAATATTTCCATGATTACTATGTACCGAACAACATGGCAATTATCATGGCTGGCGACTTCAATTCTGATGAATTAATCAAGAAAATTGATGTCGCTTTCGCTTATATGAAACCGAAGCCTGTAAAAGCTTATAATCCTGCTCCCGAAGCACCGCTTACCTCTCCCATCGTGCGAGAAGTATTTGGCCCTAATCCAGATAACCTTACCATTGCTTGGCGTTGGCCTGGGGCGTTAAACACGAAAGAACGTGTTATCGGTACTATCGTTGACGAACTAATGTCGAACTCTAAAGCGGGTTTAATTGATATTAATCTTTCGCAAGCTCAAAAAGTATTAAGAGCAAGTTCGAGCCCGCAGTGGAATAAAGACTATTCGGTTTGGCAAATGACGGGTATTCCTAAAAGTGGACAGACACTCGAACAAGTGAAAGACCTATTAATGGAGCAATTAGAACTACTTAAAAAAGGACAATTCGACGAGTCAATTATTAAAGCCATTGCAGCCAATTATAAATTAAGAGCCATTCAAGGACTCGAAAAAAATTCGACAAGAGCGTATGGCTTACTAGAGGATTTCATTATTTCAAAAAGTAATGATTGGAATGCGACTACTTCTCTAGCAAACGACTTAAATAAAGTGAGTAAGCAAGATGTCATTGATTTTGCCAATAAATACTGTGGAAACGGTTATGTTGTGGTCTATAAGCGTAAAGGAGAAGACAAAAATATCCTGAAAGTCGAAAAACCTGCGATTACACAAGTAGAAACCAACCGTGATAAGCAGTCAGCATTTTTGACACAGATCAATAATATGCCTATGAGCAATATCCAGCCTAAATGGTTAGATTTTAACAAGGATTTACAAAAAAGTAAAGTAGGTAGTGCTGAAGTCTTGTATGTTAAAAACGATGACAATGATTTGTTTAGACTTAATTATCGCTTTGACATAGGCAACTGGAATAGCAAAATTTTGCCGATTGCCTTACAGTACCTTAATTTCTTGGGAACAGAAAAAATGAGCTCAGAGCAAATTAACAAGGAGTTCTATAAACTGGCTAGTAATTTCAGTGTAAGTTCAACGGACCGTCATACGACCTTAACCGTGTCGGGTCTAAGTGAAAACTTTGAGAGAACGCTAACCCTGTTTGAAGAATTAATTGGGAGTGCCAAAGCAAATCCTGAGGCTCTTGAATTACTAAAAGGTCGTTTAATTAAACAACGTAACGATGCAAAGGCAAACAAAGCCATTATCTTGCAAAACCTGTCTGCTTATGCTCAATTTGGTGAGAAAAATCCTAAAAACACCCTTAACTTATCCAACGATGAGTTAAAAGCCTTGAAAGCAGAGGACTTGATTGCCTTCTTGAAAGAATTGTTCTTGTATAAACACACCATTATTTATTATGGGCCAAAATCTATAGCTGATTTGGGTACGAGCTTACAAAAAATTCACACGCTTCCTAGCCAGTTCAAAAGCGACTTACCTTTATTAGCCAATTTTGACCGTATGTCTCCAAGTAAAACACAGGTGCTATTTGTAAACTATGACATGGTACAAGCGGAAATTGATTGGGTACGAGCAACCGACAAATTTGACCCTGCCAACACTCCCGTTATTGAATTGTACAACAATTACTTTGGAGGTGGAATGTCTTCGATTGTTTTCCAGACTATCCGTGAATCAAAGGCATTAGCTTATTCGACTTATGCGTTTTATGTAACACCGAGCAACAAAGACGAAAAATACTACATGCTGGGTTATGTAGGTACACAAGCCGATAAAATCAACGAGGCTATTCCGAGTATGAACGACCTTTGGAACAATTTCCCAGCTTCGGCTCAGAACTTAGAAACAGCCAAAACGGGTATGAAAAAAACGTATCAGACCGAACGTATTACTCAAGATGCCATCGCTTTTACGTATTTGAGTGCCTTAGAAAAAGGAATTAACTACGACGAACGTCAAGTAACCTTTAATGCTTTAGATAAATTAACACTTGATGATTTAAAGCAATTTCAAGAGAAAAACGTTGCTAACAAGCCTTTAACTTACTGTATTGTAGGTTCTGAATCAAAAATAAAAGTACCTGAATTAAATAAGTTTGGAGAAGTAAAAACGCTTAGTTTAGAAGAAGTGTTTGGCTACTAGCTACTCAGTCCAAGTCGGTCAAATTAGCTTAGACTTTAACTCAACATACTCACCTATTTGGGTAATATAGAGTAAAAAATCCCCCTTATTTCTTCGTAAAACGAATCGATAAGGGGGATATAAATTGATACTCACTAGTAAATTAACACCCTGTTAATACCCTGGATTTTGTGTTAATGCAGGGTTCAATACCATTGCCGAAGTCGGAATTGGGAAAATACGACGAGTTGGGTCGGTGTTTGTTTTGAATCCATACACATCTTCAAATTTACCAAAACGAATCATGTCATTTCTATGCCAAGACTCCCAAGCAAACTCACGACATCTTTCTGCATAAATATATGCCAAGTTAACACTTGTTAAAGCCGCAGACGTGGTACGGTTTGCTCTCAACTGATTCACTAAAGAAAGAGCTGTTTCGCCATTGGTAGCAGCACCTCCTCGTAAAATAGCCTCAGCTTTCATTAACAAGATATCCGAATAACGTAAGAAAGGAACGTCGTTATTCTGGTTTCGGTTTGTTGAACTAGCATCAGGATAGAACTTGATGTTACGGTAGCCCATATTCCAAGAAATTTCGTCGTTTCCTGCATCAAACGTAGCTACATCCTGACGTAATTCAATTTTCGGAGTTAAATTAACTTGATACGTATAGGGAGCACTTCCGTCTGAACCTGTATAAAACTGGTCATATCCCTTCTTCGTAGTCGTCACTGTTACAGGTGTTACGCCATCGTTCATGAACTGAAGTCCTGTTAACCATTGCTTATTTCGGATGTCATTTTCATCATTGAAATGTGCATAGTATTCAGGTAAGGTACTTCTTGGGGCAGATGGTGTAAAAGGCAAACTAAACTTCTTCGTTTCCGAACGAGGCACATCATAACGAGCATGATACATAAATCCGTTTGTTCCTGGCATAGAAGCAGCAGCAGGGTCATACGGAATAGCAAAGATAAACTCCTTCATCTGCGGCCCGTTGTTCGGATAAAACATTTGAAGG
>JALRIJ010000159.1 GCA_023255485.1 Flectobacillus sp. | reverse complement strand
AAACGTTATGGTTCAGGTTAAAAATGGGCCAATTGACTTCCAGTCTCGTGAGCCATTTCATCCACTCTTTGGAGCAATGCCTAAAACACCTTTGGCAATGGAATTTCAGTTGACACAAGAGTATTTAGGCTTCTCTACCAACTTAGTATATCAAGCACCTTTGTTTAAAGAGTGTTTAGAAAGCGATACGTATGCCAAAGGCAAAGGTTCTACCGTGGCCAAAGTCGTGGATGGTAGTTTGGACAATCACGAGTTATCGGCCATTGCGGGTGTAGCAAATACGGGATCGGACAGAAACTGGACAGGGCATTTGATGTCGCAAGCCAATTGGTATGCTTTTGGACGTTTGGCATGGAATCATGAATTATCGTCTGAACAAATTGCGGCAGAATGGATTAAAATGACCTTGACCCAAGAAGCGCAAGCAGTGAAGACGATTCAAACAATGATGATGAATTCTCGTGAAATCTATGTGAACTTTACGACCCCTTTAGGCTTACATCATGTGATGGGACAAAATATTCACTTCGGAGCAGAACCGTGGCTATCAAAAAGTGCAAGACCAGACTGGACAGCCGTGTATTATCACCGTGCTGATTCTGTCGGATTGGGCTTTGACCGTACTGCCAAAGGAAGCAATGCCTTGGGATTGTATGCACCCGAAGTACAAAAGGAGTGGGGCGATGCCGAAAAATGTCCATTGCCTTATTTGTTGTGGTTTCATCATGTAGCTTGGGATAAAAAATTAAGCACTGGAAAAACCCTTTGGGATGAATTTAGCGGTCGTTACTATCAAGGTGTTCAAGAAGTTGAAGCCTTACAAGCTCAATGGAAAAGTGTGGAAAAACACGTTGACCCTGCCATGTTTGCAGACGTAGCTGGACGTTTAGCTGCTCAACATCGTGAAGCCCTTAACTGGCGTGATGGTTGTGTGCTGTATTTCCAAGAATTTGCGAAAAAGCCAGTTCCAACTCCATATAAGCAACCAAGCAGAACGTTGAACCAGCTAAAAGAAATTACCGAGATTTATCAGTTGAAGTAAGTAAGGCAAGGAGGGAATAGGCAAAGAGGGGTGAACGGTTTTTTTATCCGTTCAAGAAAGAAAAAATAAAACCTTATAGGTTTTCAAAACCTGTAAGGTTTCAGCATAAAAAATAAAAAAAGAGATGTTTAATTTAACAAATAAAGTAGCCCTCATTACAGGGGGTGGAAGTGGTATCGGTTTTGCCATTGCACAAGCAATGATTACCGCTGGGGCAAAAGTTGTCATTACAGGAAGAAGAGAAAATGCCTTACAAGAAGCAGTTGCTAGTCTGGGAGAAAATGCCTCTTACCAAGTGAACGATGTAACCGTGCTTGAAAATTTAGAAACTCTTGTTGAAGCCATTGAGTCAAGTGTTGGAGCAATTGATATTCTAGTGAACAATGCAGGAATTAATATGAAAAAGCCTGCTATTGAAGTGACAGACGAAGAATTTCAGCGAGTGATACATACAAACTTAAACGCCGTTTTTGCTCTTTCAAGAACTTGTGGTAAGCGAATGATGGAACGTAAAAAAGGAGCGATAATCATGATTTCGTCGATGGCGGCTTATTATGGGATTGACCGTGTTCCCGCTTATTCGGCATCCAAACATGGCGTAGAAGGTTTGGTAAAAGCTTTGTCCATGGATTTTTCTCCTCAAAATGTACGTGTAAATGCGATTGCTCCGGGGTTTATTGAAACAGCCATGATGCAAACCGCCATGAATTCAGATCCTGCTCGTATGAATAAAGCCCTAGACCGTACGCCGATGGGTTATTTCGGAAAGCCAGAAGATATTGGCATGGCTGCCGTCTTTTTGGCATCGGAAGGAGCGAAGTACATCACGGGTGCTTCTTTGCCAGTGGATGGAGGAAATTCAATAGGCTTCTAAAAATAAGGCAACATTAACAGGTAGGGATACAAGAAAAGCTTATATTTGCCCAGTATCTTTTATTCCAAACCTTAAAACTTAGCCTTATGCAACAGCCAGCAACAACAGCCCTCGTGCTAATTGAATTCCAACATGATTTTACCTCAGAAGGAGGGGTTTTTTATAATGCGGTGAAGGGCGTGATGGAGCAGAATAATATGCTTGAAAATACGATTGAAACCGTAAAGGAAGCTCGTAAAGCAGGTGTGAAAATTGTGTATGTTCCGATTTCGTTTACGCCAGATTATCATGAATTGACTCAGAAACCGTATGGAATTTTGAAGGGGGTAGTAGATAATGGTGCTTTCAAGAAAAATACATGGGGTTCAGAAATTATTGAATCACTTACGCCCGAACCGCAGGACATCATCATTGAAGGAAAACGTGGTTTATGTGGCTTTGCGAGTACAAATTTGAACTTCGTACTTCGTAGCATGGGTATTCAGACGATTGCGTTGGCAGGTTATTTGACTAATTGTTGTGTGGAATCAACCATGAGAACGGCTTATGAACAAGGTTATAATGTGATTACGTTAACAGATTGTTGTGCAACACTTAGTCAGGAAGAACACGATAATGCGATTAACAAGGATTTTCCTATGTTCAGCCAACCTATGAGTCATGTTGATTTTATCGAAAAATTACAAACCAACGAAGCAATTGAATTAGTCGGAAAGGGCTATGAGTAATCTTTTCTAACAAAGCTGTTAGTATAAAATTGACAGAATATCCTTAGATAAGGACGGTGCTAAGATAAGTGCCGTCCTTATAATTTTCAATAGTACCACAATAATCCGAAAACCACCCATTGAAAACCCAAGTATTATCCGATAACGAACTGATTGACTTGATAAATGCGAATGATGCTTCAGCTTTTGAAGTATTGTATCGTCGCTATTGGAAAAAGTTAGTGGTTATCGCTCTCAATAAAACACAGGATGAAGATTTGGCAAAGGAAATCATTCAAGAGTTGTTTGTCGAATTGTGGGAGCGGAGAGCCTCGCTTTCCATCTCAAACGTAAGTGCTTATCTCAACACCGCAGTTCGTTTCAAAGTGATTTCTTCTTATAAAAATCAATTACAATCCCAGATTGAATTCTTAGAAATTGCAGACGACTCAACAAGTAACAAGCTAGACCATGATGACTTTGAAAAGTCCATCCATCGAGTGATTAATTTACTCCCCGAAAAAACCAAGCAAATTTTTGAGTTGAGCCGTTTCGAACAAAAGACGGTAAAAGAAATTTCGGCATCACTTCAGATGCCAGAACGCACCGTTGAGTATCATATCACCCAAGCTTTACGCTTCCTTCGTCTTCATTTACAGGATTATTTCCTGTTTTACATTTTTTTTGTACCTAAAATTTCATGGTACTATTTAAAGAATATTTTACATATTTTTTAATATTAATATAAACTTTCAAAGATTTTGTCAATTTAATTGCGGTTAAGTACCATTTATTTAGACTTGTTATTGTAAACGGTTTATTGTAATGGTAGTCAACCGCCAATGGCTATCTGAAAAACCTTTATTTAAACACTCATGAGCAAAATTCAATTTAAGAACATTTTACAACGCTATATCGAAGGTACTTGCACAGAGCAAGAGCGTTTGATGGTAGAGCAGTGGTATGAATTGCTTGATGAAGATTACCGTCAGCTTTTTCCCGATTTAGCGTTAGCACAATGGGAAGATGAGTTATGGAATAAAATTCAAGAACAAACGGAGACTCAGTTGCCAATTCAACGGAGATGGTATCAACAAAAAGTAGTATGGCGAGTTGCAGCTTCCATTCTCTTGTTTGTCTCTATTGTAGTTTGGTACTCGTCTAAGGAAGAGGTTAGTTTTGTGAGTACTGCTTTTTATGCACAAGAAGCAGGACTAGAAAAACAGCGTAATACTTCTACCAAAGATGTAAAAGTCGTATTGTCTGACGGAAGTGAAGTGACCTTGAGTCCTAACAGTACTTTGGAATATCCCAAAAAATGGGGGACAGACAAACGAGAAGTATTTTTAACAGGAAATGCCTTTTTTAAAGTTGCTCGTAATGTCGAAAAACCATTTTTGGTGTATTCAAAGGGAATTGTGACTAAAGTATTGGGGACAAGCTTTTGGGTAAGGTCAAATACAGCAAGTAATCAGGTAGAAATTGCGGTAATGACAGGAAAAGTAGCCGTTTTTAAACAAGATGCGAAGGCCGATTATATTTCTGAGACAACCAAAAGTGGGGTGATTCTAACGCCTAATCAGCAGGTAAATTATTTTCCAGAAAATCAGGTCTTTGTTACAGGAATCGTAAAAGAACCTTTGTTGATTAGACCCGATGGAATTCATAAAGAAATTCCAGCCGTATTACCATCTTTTCACTACGACGAAGACGCTGTTGCAGCAGTGTTATCGGATTTAGAGAAAGCGTATGGAATTGAAATTATTGTAGAAAATGATCAATTAAGTGACTGCCCAATTACGGCAGATTTATCAGACAGTAATTTGTACACCAAATTAGATATTATTTGTGCTACTCTGAAAGCAAGTTATGAAGTGAGAGGCACAAAGATTCTAATTAGTGGCAGAGGATGTCAGTAAAATTGCTTCGGTTTCTGACTAAAAACTATCAATCACATGACTAGTTAGCGGTTAAAAACTGACGGTAATAAAAAAAGCTACCTGTGTTGCAGCACAGATAGCTTAAGTGTTTAAGTCAAACCCTTTCAAAATTTAACAAAAACAATCAAAAGTATGCAGAAAATTCAACAAATTAAACCTCCCTTGCTTAGGATTATGAAATATTCCTTGCTTCAACTGGTGTTGGTGTGCTTGTTCTCGACTTTTTCGGTGGCAAGCGGTTTTACTCAGGATTTATTAAACAAGACGGTAAGCCTTCGAGTAGATAATGTAAGCTTCAAAGAAGCGATTACAAATTTGGAAAAAGTAGCCGATGTAAAATTTGTTTACAGCTCCAAAGCAATTCAGTCTAATCGCAAAGTAAGCCTTAATGTAACAGAACGCAGATTATCGGAGGTTTTAGAATTGGTATTACGTCCTCTTCAACTAAATTATCAGGTCGTTGGTGGACAAATCATCTTGAACAGTCAAGATGCTCAGTTATTGGCATCGTCATCGCTTCTTTCAATCGTTGAGCCTGCTCCAGATCAAACGATTAAAGGAAAAGTAACAGACGAAGCAGGAGCAGGGCTACCTGGGGTAAGTGTATTGATTAAAGGAACAAAAAAAGGTGTAAGCACCAACGGAAATGGAGAGTTCTCGTTATCATTTCCCCAAGGTACTGCTGTGGTGCTCGTGTTTACTTCTGTTGGTTATATTTCTCAGGAAGTTTCAGTAGGTTCTCGTAGCGTAATCAACGTTTCGTTAGTGCCAGATAACAAAGCCTTAGCAGAGGTAGTAGTTGTCGGATATGGTACTCAGAAAAAAAGTGACGTAACAGGTTCAATTGCTTCGATTAATGATAAAGCCTTGAAAGAAGTTCCGACTTCCAATATGGTTTCTGCTTTGCAAGGGCGTGTAGCAGGTTTAGAAATCCAGCGTACAGGTTCAACCCCAGGGTCAGGAAATCAAATTCGTATTCGTGGTGAGCGTTCTATTAATGGAAGTAACGATCCTCTTGTGGTATTGGATGGTATTCCATTTGAAGGTGGTAACCTAAACGATATTAACCCGAATGACATTGCCTCGGTGGATGTCCTTAAAGATGCTTCTGCAACAGCAATTTATGGTTCAAGAGGTGCAAACGGTGTGATTTTGGTAACTACCAAACGTGGAAAATCAGGACAAACTAAAGTTAGCTACAATGGCTATCACGGTGTTACCAACGTTATCAGCAAGTACCCTGTCTATAATGCAGCTCAGTACCAAGCGATGCGTAATTTGTCTGTTTATTCGTCTGGTTATTTACCACAAGAATTAACATCTGTTGCGAACGGAGAAACAACTGATTGGCAAGATTTGATGTATAAGTCAGGCTATATTACCGACCATAACATTACCGTAGCGGGTGGCAAAGACGACAATTTGTTTACGATTGGTGGTGGATATTTCAAAGAAACAACGGTATTGCCGGGACAAGACTTTGAACGCTTTACCTTGAAGGCTTCTACGGATACTAAAATCGGTAGCCGTTTGAAAATTGGTTTGAGTACGTTCAACACCTTCAATACCATTAACGGACAGCAATTTGTATATCCGATGTTCCCAATCTTAACTTTGAGTCCATTAATGCCTGCGTATAATAAAAACGGTAGTGTGGTGAAAGCTCCAGCAGGGAACACAGATGATGCCAATCAATATAGCCCATTATTGTTATATTCTGACCCTAATTCATGGGAAGATAAAACAAGAAGATTGCGTACATTCAATAACCTGTATGCAGAAGTGAAAATTTTGGATAATCTAAAATACCGCTTAAATGTGGGAGCTGATTTTTCTTTCCAAGAAAATGCACAATTCCAAAAAGCAGATAGCTATTTTAGAGCAGGGCAAACGAGTTTTGCCAGCATGAACAATACGAAATCATACTCGTTATTGATGGAGCATTTGTTGTATTATGACAAAACAATTGGCAAACATAAAATTGGCTTTACGGGCTTGTGGAGTGTTCAGAAATCACAGTCTTACAATACCTATACCAAAGGTGAAAACCTAGCGGCTGATTTTATTCAATATTACGACTTATCGCAAGCATCAAGCAACGTTTTGATGAACGGTTCGGAGTCGTCGAGAGGTTTAATTTCGACAATGGCAAGATTAAACTATGCCTACGATGACCGCTATTTGATTACCTTAACAGGTCGTGAGGATAAATCATCGGTATTGGCAGAAGGTCATAAATCGATTTTCTATCCAGCTATCTCCTTAGGTTGGAACATTTCTAACGAAGCCTTCTTGAAAAATAACGCCATTGTTTCTAACCTAAAACTAAGAGGTGGTATGGGTACAACGGCTAACCAATCAATTAGCCCTTACTCAACACTAGGTGGAGTTGTTCCTTATTTGTTCCAAGGAGGTTCTAGAATTCCGATTAAGTATAACTTCGGCTCAACCATCGTTTCGGGATATAACGTAAATGCTCTACCTGATGCAAATCTTACATGGGAAAGTACAGTTGGTAAAAACGTAGGTTTTGATTTTGGCTTACTTAACGACCGCATTACAGGTACAGTCGATTATTATTCTCAATATACCAAAGGCGTATTGTATGGCGTGACCTTGCCACCAACTTCTGGTATTACAGGACAATATTTAACGAATATTGGTGAAATGAGTAACTGGGGGATGGAATTTAGCCTTTCTACCTTGAATGTTAAAACAGGTACAGGTTTCAAATGGAGTACTGATTTTAACGTGTCAT
>JALRIJ010000158.1 GCA_023255485.1 Flectobacillus sp. | reverse complement strand
AATCCTATTTACAGCTCTCCCAACGACGATAACGGTTATGACATCAGCGACTATCGTGGAATCATGAAGGATTTCGGTACGATGGAAGACTTTGATGCCCTCTTGAAAGGAATGCACGAAAGAGGAATTAAAGTAGTAATGGATTTAGTAGTAAACCACAGCAGCGACGAACACGAATGGTTCAAACAAAGTCGTAGTTCTCGCACAAGCCCATACCGAAATTACTATCATTGGTGGCCAGCGGAAAAAGGAAAACCAACACCTCGTTACAGCCTTTTTGATGTAAATCACGATGCGTGGAAATACGACTCACTAACAAATGCTTATTACTTACACTACTTTTCTCGTAAACAGCCCGACTTAAACTGGGAAAATCCAGAACTCCGCAAAGAGATTTATGCCATCATGAAGTTTTGGGCAGACAAAGGTATTGATGGCTTCCGTTTAGATGCTTTCCAATTTGCCTCGAAAGATATAACATTCCCTAAGTTTCCAGAAGGATATGAGAAAAACTTCATTCTCTACTATGGAATTGGGCCACACTTGCACGACTACTTAAAAGAAATGCACGAGCAAATTTTCAGTAAGTACGACGTAATGAGCGTAGCAGAAGGTGCGGGAAATACCTTTGAAGATGCACACAATTTAGTAGATGCCGACCGCAAAGAATTGAACATGGCTTATGCTTTTGATGCCGTAGATATGGCTAAACCGCAAGGATATAGCCTACTGAAATTCAAGGAGATTTTTAGCCGTTGGGATAGTGCTTTTGCCAAAAAAGGTTGGTTATCGATATTCTTGGCAAACCACGACCAAGCCCGTTTGGTGAGCCGTTTTGGCAATGATAGTCCTGCTTTCAGAGACCTTTCGTCTAAAATGCTGACGACCTTTTTGATGACCATGCGTGGAACGCCTTATTATTACTATGGCGACGAATTAGCTATGACCAACATCCGTTTCGATAAAATTGAAGACTATCGTGATGTACCAACTTTTAACGAATATCAGTATCAGAAAAGCATTGGAGCAGATATTCCTGCCTTTTTGGAGTCGCTTAAATTCTCTTGTCGTGACAACGGACGCACGCCTTTCCAATGGAACAATAGCAACAATGCAGGGTTCTCGACGGGTACGCCATGGATTAACGTAAACCCAAATTATGCCACACTTAATGCCGAAGCTCAAGAAAAAGACCCTTTTTCTCCGTTAAATTACTTCCGCAAAGTAGTTCGTTTACGCAAAAAAAACGATTTATTGGTTTATGGAAATTATACACTGTTAGACAAAAACAACCCAAATGTATATGCCTATACCCGTGAAGCAAACGGCAAAAAAATGCTTATCGTCTTAAACTTTACCGCAAAAGATGCAACAACGACTCTTGGTATCAGTACAGCTAAAGCCAACGTATTGTTGAGCAATTACAAAACTGTACCTGCTCGTAAAGGAGGAAAAGCAAGCATTACCCTACGCCCTTACGAAGCCGTAGTGTATCAATTATAGTTTTAACAGTGTAGAAACACAAAAGAGCAGGTGAATGCCTGCTCTTTTGCGTTTCTCTCACAAGTTATTTATTTCACTTTCAGAAAGTCCCGTTAACTCAGCGATGTCTGTTGCTGATAAGCCTTTCAATTTCATTTTTCTTGCAACTTCTATCTTTCCTTCTATTTTCCCTTCTATTTTTCCCTCATCAAACGCTGTATCAATTACCCTTTTAAATCTCGATAGACTTTTAGGCTTTGCTCATCGGTGTATTTTATGTTCATTTTTTTGTAGTTTACCACATAATTAAAAGCTAACGATAATGCTCCAAAACCTCCGCAATAGCCATACAAAAAGCGGTATGCTCTCCCTTTTCCGACACTTCCATTGCTTCATCAATTAACTCCTGTATGTCTCGTTCTTCTTCATAAATAAATTGCTCAATTGCCTTTTTCCTTCTTAATCTTAAACGAGTACAATCTAGTTCCAAGAATTTAATCGTTGCCCATCCTTTTTCTGTCCTACCCTCTATTGTCCCACTCTCAGTATAAGAAAAATGCTTGTGGACATCCATTTCAAGAGGGTTACATATTAGCTTTTCATCAGGGACTTTTGCTCCCTTAAAACTATCACAATGTACGGGACGATATTTAAGTGGGTCTCGCTCTCCTCCATTACAAGCGGCAAAAAGATTTTGATAGTCGAAGGTGTTACTTTTATGGCTTTCTTTAGGTAAAAAATGTTCAACTTTCGTATCGAGTGCTTCTCCTTTGATAGTATCTTGGCAATAACAGCAAAGAAAGAACTGTTCTTTTACTAAAGCTGTTCTTAATTGAGCTTTTGAATAATCGTGTTCAAAAGCTTCTTTTCCCAAATTACTATTCAACAAGCTCCAAAGTTCATCTCCTGATTTCAACGTATCTTCGGTGTATAGATTAATTTTAAATTGATTTATTTCTTTCCAATTACGAAACTCACTCGGTTCTATCTGTTTCTTAATTTGCTTCATGTTGTGTAGCACTTTTCTGTTTCCTACGAATTAATATATCCGCCTTAATAAATTCGGGTTCGTCCTCTCCAATCAGTGTTTCAAGTTCTTGACGTAATGATTGAGCCATCGCTAACTCACCTTCTCGAATATATTGAAAGTATGTATTCAACTTTGCCTCTACTTCTTTGGGGCGATTTACATCTTGCATGACTTCTTCTAAAAGCCATTCGTTATCTCGCCCATAGGTATTTTGCGGATAGGCTTGTCCATTCGCTAAAGTAAATACACCGCCATTTTTTACATAACTAATTACTTGTGGCGAATGAGTTGTGACAATAAACTGAATATTCGGAAAAATCGTATTGAGGGTTGGCAATAACATCCGTTGCCATTTAGGGTGCAGATGTTGCTCAATTTCATCAATCAATACGATTCCGTGTCCGTTCAAAAAGTCGGTTTTGTTGTTTTTCTTAGCAACCGTAATGAGACGACGAGCAATATCTATTAATAAAATAATTACCCGTTTTTCTCCATCTGAAAGCTGATTAACCTTCAAACGAACTCCATTTTTTTTGATACTAAGCCAAGAAATCACTTGACCATCTTTTACTGTGTCATCAACTTCTGTTTGAAGTTCTGAGAAACTATCTGCATTTCCATTTAGTAAAGAAAGCCCTTCTAACATGACTTTTCTGACTATCTCCAATTCAGGGCTTCGGTAGTTTGTATCAATACGTAAGCGTTTATGATTCTCAGCATTTTCATGTTCGATAAACCAGTCGGAAATCAAATTAAATTCCGTTGTCATCGGAATACGAAAAGCAATAGAGGCTGCCTCCTTAAAGCTATCTGCATTTGTTTTTTGAGCAGTATAATGTAAAATAAGAAAGGACTCTTGATTCATTAAGTATTGAAACCTAGGTTCTGAGGGATGTACTAGGGAGATACTCGTATCTATATTTTGAAGCACTAAAAATTGTTGCTCATTATGTTCAATATCAAGTTCGATAGTCGCAGTAGTCGCAAGATTATGTATATCTGGATTGCGTTGACTATAATCATAATTGGGAGTTTCTTCTATAGTTGGAAAGAGTGGCTTTTGCCAAAATGCCCACTGTAACAAGATACTCATCGCATCAACCAAACTTGTTTTTCCAGAACCATTTTCTCCAATAAACACGATGGATTGAGCATCCGCTGGAAAACGGACTTCTAAGTTTTCAAAACCACGAAAATATTCAAAATGGATACCTTTAATCTTCATTTTTGCGTTTTTTATACTTCTACTAGCTAAATTGAATAGTCAAATATAGTGATTTTTTCCTAAACAGAAGCCCCCCTCCTCCCCAAAACCAGCACCCCGCCAACCAACACGGGTACAAGAATATTGACTAGCCAAACGACGAAGGTGGCGGTCAGAATGGCGGTGTTATTGACGGAATAAAAACTAAAAAAGTAGAGAGCAGAAAACTCTCTTGTCCCTAAATCGCTTAGAAAATTGAGGGTCGGCACAATGGTTTTTACTCCTAAAATAAGGGCAATGAGCATACTTAAATCAAGCCATGAGAGATTTACCTGAAAGATAAATAAGACCAATAAAAACTGAACGGTAAAAGTAAGATAACGGAGTATTGACCAAAAGGCAACTTGCTTGACAAGATGAGTATCTACGGCTTCTATAACTTTGATGTATCCTTCATAAGGTGCTAAAAAAATCCATCGTTGGGTAAGTTTGCTTAGAATATTTCGCTTTTGATATAACCAAAAGGCAAGGACTAAGGTTAAACTAAGTAAACATAAAAGCAGTAAAAAGGGAAAGGTATTTAACTGCTTTTGGTACATGAAACGAGCAAGAGCAAGGGTGGTAAACAAAAGCGTTACGACAAATTGGATGCCGTTACCGATGAGAATGGCTCCGATGCTTTCGAGTTTATTTTTGTTTTGTAACCACCAAATTTTTCCTGCAAAATCGCCCATATTGGCGGGTGTCACAAAGCCTAAACAGAGTCCGACTAACACGCCTTGATAGGCTTTAGTGAAAGACAGGGCTTCGATGGGTGAGGCTAAAACCTGCCATTTTTTGGCTTCTAACCCCCAATTTACCACCAAGAGCAATAACATACACGTAAACAGGGGCATTGCTTCTTCTGTACTCAGTTGTATCAAGACTTCATGCAAGGATGGAATACTTTGTTTTTTTTCTACAAATAAACTCCACAGCGAGTAAAGCAAGAAGCCCGTAAAACTGATTTTGAGAATCAAGGGGAGTTTTTCGGACAAAAGGCTTGTTTTCGGAGGGGAATCGGTTGTATTTTGCATGAAATAAAGGAGGAAGCTCGTAATGATTGATAAAACAGAAAAAATTATTTTAGGTGTTGACCCAGGAACTCGCTTTATGGGTTATGGGGTGTTGTTAATTCAAAAAGGCGAAATGAAAGTTTTGCAATATGGGGTCATTAACGTTAGCAAATATAGCACACAGGAAGTGAAGTTGCAGAAAATATACGAGCGAATCGTGAGTATTATCGAAGAGTTTATGCCCGACGAAATGGCAATTGAAGCTCCTTTCTTTGGTAAAAACATTCAGTCGATGCTCAAGTTGGGTAGAGCTCAGGGGGTGGTGATGGCAGCGGCCTTGTCTCGTCAAATCCCGATTGTTGAATATTCTCCCAAAACGGTTAAGCAGTCGGTAACGGGTAACGGAAATGCGTCTAAAGAACAGGTAGCAAGTATGTTAGACCATTTATTGAAAATGAAATTGGATGCTGCCATGTTCGATGCAACGGATGCGCTGGGTATTGCGGTTTGCCATCATTTTCATGGAACAAGTATCATGGCAACCAATAAAGGAACAAAGAAGGGATGGGGAGCTTTCATCAATGAAAATCCTGACCGAATAAAATAGAAGTTTCAATGTTGAATTTTGGATTCTGATTACTGGTTATCAAACAATTACAAACATATTTAAACCTGACAAATTTTAAAAGTCTGTCAGGTTTAAATAATTCATTAGGCTGTATAAATCCTTTATCATGAAACAAACTGCGGGTTCTTTTGGGGTATTATTCATCTTGCTTTCGCTCCTAAACCAAGCGTCCTTGCTGGGTCAATTATCTATGCAACAAGGAATCAGTAGTGTTGGGATTCGTCCATCGGTTAGTTTATTGACATTTGGACTGCCTCAAAGTGCTAGTTTAAGTAATGGTTTTTCGAATAAGGTCATGTCTTATCTCCCCTATCCAAATACCTCATTGCCTCTCAATAGCAGTATGAACCAAGAAGGCAAAACTTCGTTTTATGGCTTGGTTGGTTCGTTTGATTTGGGCATTAATTACAGTAAGTTGCTCCAGAACAATCGAATCCTAAAACTTGAGGGAGGCGTTTATTATGCTTGTACTCCTCATAGTTTTTCTATCAATAATGGATACGCTCTCACTATTAATGGGCAAGAAGGTAGTATTTGGCAAGAATATCTCAACTATTCAGGTTATTCGGGAAGTGTTATGTACACCTCTAAATCGAGGGGACGTAGAGGTTTAGGAGAAATGCGTAATTATGTTGAAGTGGGTTTACGCACCATGAATTTTATTTCTAAATCTACCGAAAACAGCGATAATTGGGTTTTTAATGGTAATGGTTTTAGTTATACCAGTGAAATTTTAAATCGTCAATCTACAATGCTACTGCTGGAAGTAGGAAAACTATTTTGGCGACCTGCCGACGATATGCGTAGCTTATCCTTTGGACTTCGAGTTGGTATTGGATTAAAAGATATGGTAAAGAGTGTCTATAGCGGTTATACGAACGGACAAATAACAGGGGAAAACGCTGTTTTAGAAAACGGTTCATACATCGGCTTTCAAACAAGCTATAATTTACCCATCAAACAATTGACGAAATCGACTAGAAATCGCCATAAAAAGGCCGCTCCTATTTTCTGTGAAATGGAACGAAAAGTTGAAGTCACACATCACATCAAAGTACCTCAAGGTACATTAACGATAGAGGTCTTTGACCATGAACACGAAGATGGCGACATTGTTTCTCTTTGTTATAATGGCTCTTATCTCCTAGAAAAATATACCCTTACTAATAAACCTAAAACACTAAGTCTAGCTATTGTTAATTTTCAAGCGAATCTGCTTACCGTTTATGCTAACAATACTGGTAGCGAAGGGGCAAATACTTCCGCCATTCGCTTTAAAGTCCGTGATAAAGAACAAACCATCATTTTATATGCCGACAAAAAAGCTTCAGAGGCTATTTCTTTTGAGGTAGAGTAACATTTTCTTTGGTCGTACAAAATTAGACAACAATTACATTTCCGATAAAAAGCTGATTACTAGAGTATAAAATCCAAAATTTAAAATTTTGCATCATTACTTAATTTCCCTTTATCGTTAACCCTGGATTAGCCCCTGAAAATGAAAGATTTCCATTCTGAATTAACTGCTTCACAATGGGGGTTGAATCGGTAATGGTAACAGTCGTATTTACTGATATGGTTGTAATATCTGTTGCCAAAGGAATACGCCCACAAGACCAAACGCTCGTATCTGTCCAATTGCCTGTTTTTAGGGTGTACATGGCATCATTTATGGATACGTAAGCAATATTGCTATATGTACTAGTACAACCACTCACCGTACAATAAGCGTAATAAATACCTGCCGATGAAACGTTGATTGAAGCAGTTGTAGGGCCATTACCCCATAAAATTGTCCCAGAACAACCCGTCGCTGTAATTGTTTTCGACTGTCCTGTACAAATGGTAAAATTAGACGGTGTAATCGTTGGCGGTAATACTGTCACTACCGTCACAGGAAAAGCTACACTAGAAGCAGAACATCCCGAAACAGTACACGTAGCTACATAACTTGTTGTAGCAGTCGGTGCA
>JALRIJ010000157.1 GCA_023255485.1 Flectobacillus sp. | reverse complement strand
AATATACGGAGTCGGGTTCCATTGTCGTTTTTCACGATAGCTTAAAGGCAGAAAAAAAAATGCTGTACGCATTACCAAGAATGTTACAGCATTTTTCTGAATTGGGGTATGTGTTTAAGGCCACAGCCCCCTAGCCCCCAGAGGGGGAAATAAATCGACGCTTTATTTGGCGTGTGTAAGTTCCCTCTCTGGAGGCTAGGGGGCTTGGCTAGGCTTCTTTTACTTCGCTTTCAAATACACAAAAGGAATAATACACTCTTCTAGTGAAATACCTCCGTGTTGGAAGGTGTTTCGGTAGTGACTTACATAGTGATTGTAGTTGTTGGGGTACGCAAAGAAATAGTCTTGCATCGTAAATACATAACTTGTCGAAACATTCACTTTAGGTAAGAAAAAGCGTTCAGGTTTTTTACAAACCAGTACATGATCTTCATTTTCCCAGTTGAGGTTTCTGCCTTGTTTATAGCGTAAATTAGTATTTACAGAACGGTCTCCTACAATCTTCACGGGGTTTTGAACTCGAATCATTCCGTGGTCAGTCGTAATGATTAATCGACCTTTCTTTTCTGATATTTTTTTCAGTAAATCAAATAAGGGAGAATGGCTAAACCAACTGGCTGTCAAGCTTCTATACCCCGATTCATCTGGTGCAAGTTCTTTAATCATTGCCATATCCGTACGGGCGTGCGAAAGCATATCCACGAAATTATAGACAATTACGTTCAATTGATTTTGCATCAATTTAGAGAAATTCTCTACCAATGATTTTCCCTGATTATTATGAATGATTTTGTTGTACGATGTTTTAAAGGTCAAGCGGCTACGACGAATTTGTTCCTGAAAGAAAAATTCTTCGTACTGATTAAACCCTTCTTCGTCTTCACTATCGCCAATGTCCGCAACCCAATGTTTAGGGTATTGTTTTTCGATTTCAGAAGGCATCATTCCTGCAAAAATCGAATTACGAGCGTAAGCGGTAGTCGTTGGTAAAATCGAATAATAAGTAGATTCTTCTTCAACCGTAAAATAATCTTGAATCAGACCTTCCAAAATTTTCCATTGGTCAAAACGCAAATTATCAATCAAAACAAAGAATAAAGGAGAACTGTCATTCACCAATGGGAATACCTTTTTACGCATTAAATTATGCGACATCACAGGCTTGTCGATTTTTGGGTCATTCAACCAATCTTCGTAATTTTCTTCAATAAAGCGACAGAAGTTGGTATTGGCTTCTGACTTTTGCATCGTCAAGATTTCAGACATTGACTTGTTTTGGGTGCGGTCAATTTCCAATTCCCAGAAGATGAGCTTCTTATTGATTTCTGCCCATTCAGTATAGTCAATGCGGTCTTGATATTGCATTGCCAACTGGCGGAATTCCTGTTGATAAGAGATATTTGTTTTTTCTTCTTCGAGTCTTTTTTTATCTAAAATCTTTTTAACCGAAAGTAAAATTTGGTTGGGATTCAGCGGTTTAATCAGGTAATCGGCAATTTTAGAGCCAATTGCTTCCTCCATAATATGCTCTTCTTCTGATTTGGTAATCATAATGACAGGCAAATTTGGACGCATTTGTTTGATATGTGGCAAGACTTCAAGCCCTGTCATTCCTGGCATATTCTCATCCAAAAAGACAACGTCAAACTTATTGCTTTTCTCTAATTCATCTAACGCATCTGTTCCCGAATTAACAGGAGTAACGTTGTATCCTTTTGTCTGTAAAAATAAAATATAAGGCTTCAATAAATCAATTTCATCGTCAGCCCATAATATAGAATATTGCATAATGTGCGTTTTTAGCAAGAACGAATCGCTTCTTTGTTCATTCTTTTTCTGAATTACTCGTATTGAATTTTATAACGGAAGCTACTTTCTTTTGTTGTCAATAACTACTATTTTAAGAGTTTTTAACAATAAAGTTTAAAACACTTCATGAACCGCTTTTATAAGACTTTCTTAAAAATGGGCTTATCATCGCTAATTTTCAAATACATTCCTTTCACGGTAGCTCCTGCACCGAAACCACATTCGGTACCATTGTCATAAAAATCAACCGTAGCTCCTTCTTCCGTGAAGTTGATTTTGAGTTTACATTTATCGTATCCATATTGCACATAGTACGCTCTATTGCTGGTCAGGGTGACGGTTCGTTTATTGATAATGGCATCGTTGTACATCGGAGAGCCTGAAATTCCGTGAATCGAAATGGCGATTTTATTACTTCCGACCTGCTCAACAAGCATTTTTGATCTACCTAAATCGCTCGAAAGCTGAAAGACATACGTACCCGTATAGCTTTTAATAGGTTTACGATTAAAGGTTGTATGGTCTGTTTTAGTAAGTGTCAAGCTTCTTTCCTCTTGAAAATCAGACCATTTGGAAAGAGAAACCCCTCGTAATTTACCATCATCTTTGACACGAGCAGTGTACGTTGCCAGCACATCACCATTCGATTTGAATTCGTAAAAGAAAACGCCTGTAATGTCCGAAAAGCCAATAACCGTATTCGTCACACCCGTATTTTTGTGTTTTAAGGTACCAAAGACAGCATCACCGTCGAAATTTAAGACAACTCGAATAGGGGATGAACCACTAATCAGTCCATCATACGTTTTTCTATTCAAGGTTTGTGCTTGTAAACCAAGCTGAGCTAAGCAAGCGAATAAGCCAAATAAGAGTACTTTTTTTATCATAAATTTAGGAGATAAGTATAAGGGATTATTTGATGAAACCTAAAAGGTTTTTGAAACGAGCCTTTGACCTTGTATTCTCTGTTTGAATGAAGGTGTGTAAAAAGTGGAGCGATTACATTTTTTGCTAAATCGTATTTAGCAAAATAAAATAGCTGCTTTTAGTTTTAATTCGAGCGACGGGCACTCATAAACTTTTGACTTTTTACACAACCTCATTCACGTTACTAAAAAATAGTATTACACGTTAATTTCAGAAGGGAAATCTAGCGTTTTAATGCTTCTTCCAAATCCGTGGGTACATCAATTCCGAAACTATCGTATGGCGTAATAGCAACTTTAATTTTAAAGCCATTCGCTAGCCAACGTAATTGTTCGAGTGACTCCGTTTTTTCGAGTGGAGCAACTCCCAAGGTGGTGATTTTCTCTAAAATATCACAACGGTAGGCATAAATACCAATGTGCTTATAGTAGTCGGCATGAGTTAACCATTCTGATGGCTCGTAGCCACGTAAGTAAGGAATGGTTTGGCGACTAAAGTAAATAGCCTCGTTGGCATGGTTAAAAATGACTTTTGGGGTATTCGGATTGAAGAGCGTGGTTTCATCTTCAATTTTTTTGATGAGCGTTGCTAATTCAGTTGAACCATCAAGAGATGCCGCCAAGATTTCAATTTGCTCTGGTTGAATAAAAGGCTCGTCTCCTTGAATATTAATGACATATTGGTAGTGCTCTCCACTGCTTGTTTGGATGTGTTGTAAGGCTTCAAAGCAACGGTCGGTTCCGCTAGGGTGTGCTTCAGAGGTCATTACAACATGACCACCAAATGCCTGAACGTGTTCAAAAATGCGTTCGTCATCTGTTGCCACTACCACTTTTGCGAGCGAAGGAGCTTTGGAGGCTTGTTCATATACTCGTTGAATCATGCTCTTCCCTGCAATATCCACCAATGGTTTGGCAGGAAAACGGGTGGATGCATAACGAGAAGGAATAATTCCAAGAATGGATGATTGAGTCGTTGGATTCACGTGTAAAGGTGGTTGATTGATTATGTACTGCAATTTCTAAAGAAAACTTCTTTTTTGAAAACCATATTAGGTGATTTATGAACTATTCCCTCTAAATAGCTGTACTTTTATAAATAAAATAAGGAGTTGTATCATCCTTATTTGTTAAGAATGTTAAAAAGAATCATGAAGTTAAGGATAAACCATACATTTGAACAGCAAATTTGGCATAGCCTCTTTTACGAAAAGTATATTATTTTAGAATTAAGAGACGAAATAAAACGAACGGTTCGTTATACGTGTATTAATTTGCAAGAAAATACCCTTGTTTGGGAAAACTTGGAGATAAAGGCTACTTGGTGGTTGGGTATGTCGAGAGTGGAAAATGGGCATGTGTGCATTTATGAATATGCTACAGGCGACAAACCCGTGATACAGGAAAGCCATTGGGTGTCTATTGGAACTGGGGAAATTAATCCCCAATTTGAACCAAGTTTGGACGAAGATGCCCTAAATTTGATGTTCAATGGAGTTGAACGTCCTATTCATTATACAGAGGACAACCCCTATTTTTCGGTATTTTTTAACTTTTTGTATCGTTTACTAAAAATTGAAGCTCAAAAAGCAGTAGATTATCTCGAAGTAGGTGACAAGATTATTATTTCTTATTATATTTACCATCAAAATTTACTATTCAATTACCTGTTGGTTACGAATCGTAAGCGTGACGTTTTACTAAATAGACTTATAGCTACATCCGAGGGCATAGGCATCGACACCTTTGTTGTCAGTACGAGTTTGTTGTTATATGTTGGAAACAAAAATCAATTACTCGGTTATGAAATTGAACCCTAGATTTATTTTATCTGTTGTTACCGTTGGCTTCTTGTCTGGAGCAAACCAGAATTCGTATGCTGTAGAAATGGCAAAGGATTCAGTTGGTTTTAAGAAAGAAGGAACAAAGAATTTTGTACTTTATAAAGTTGGAGCGAAACAAACTTTGTATTCCATTGTTAAACGCTATGGAGCTACAGTGGCCGAATATAAAGCTGCAAATCCGGGTGCTTCGGAAACAGTACAAGTGGGTCAGGTATTGAAAGTGCCCTATCGTGGTGCAGCTCCAGCGTATGTAAGTAGTCAAGGTGGAAGTGTTACTACCACACCTAGTACTTGGGGAAAAGACGAAACCGTTAACCCATCAGAAGGAAAAACAGAACCTGTCAAAATGGTTACGCACGTAGTAGGGCCAGGACAAACCTTGTTTGGAGTAGCAAGCAAATATAAAGTGCAGTTAGCAGACCTTCGTAAATGGAATAATTTATCAAATGACAAATTAGAAGTTGGACAGGCATTAATCATTGACCAAAAAGAATATGAGCGTGCTAAGAAAGCCAATGAATTACCTGGTGAGAATCAGGTGGTAAAAATCAACCCCGATACCAACCAACCTGAATTGTATAAAGATGCAGATGTAAAGCCAAGTTCGGAAATTACCAAAACTGCAACAGGATATAAAAAAGTGATTCAGACAGGATTAGCAGAACGCATAGATGTAGAAGATAAATCAGGAAAATATCTGGCATTACACCGTACTGCTCCTTTAGGAACACTCATTAATGTGAAGAACTTCTCAAATGGGCAGACTATTTGGGTAAAAGTAGTAGGGAAACTTCCGCCTGCTAATGACAAAATAATTATCAAATTGTCACCAAGAGCATTTGATAAGCTAAATCCAGTAGATAGTCGTATTCGAGTAGAATTGAATTATATGCTTCAATAAACATTCATCATAAGCCAGTATATAAACGAATGCCAAGAGAAAAACGCCCTTTTACAACTGGGCACATCATTTTTAATATTTTATATACTTTGGCTTTCCCAGCCATTGCGACCTTCGCTTTTTTATATACAGTGTTGGTATGGGTATTTTCTATCCCTTCTCGAATCATTGCGTTTATCGCAGCTAAAATAAAGTAAGCATTCCGAAATATTCGGATGATTGAAATGACATATACATTTGTTCTGGCAGATGTATATGTCATTTTTGCTAAATAGCCCATTGATAAGGCTACGATATTTCAAAACTGTCATTACGTACATGAATAACTTCATTATCGATTTATTAGAAGAAAAGTATCTCCAATACAATCAACCTAATTTTATTCCGAATGACCCTGTTTCGATTCCTCATCTTTTTTCCAAAAAGCAAGATGTTGAAATAATGGGGTTCTGGGCGGCTGTATTAGCATGGGGGCAACGAAAGACGATTATTAACAAATGCAAAGAATTGGTACATTTGATGGATGGAGCTCCTCATGATTTCATACTTAACCATCAAGACTCCGATTTAAAGGCTTTTTTAGCGTTCAAACATCGTACTTTTAATGCAACCGATACGCTGTATTTTATCGCTTGGTTTCGTGATTTTTATTCAAAAAATGACTCTTTAGAAAGAGCTTTTACCCAAAATATGACATCTGAAAACTTAACTGTGGAACAAGGGCTGATAGGTTTTCATGATTTATTTTTTAGTTTAGAGAATTATCCAGCACGTACCAAAAAACATATCGCAACGCCCGCTCGTAATTCTACCTGTAAGCGTCTTACGATGTTTTTGCGATGGATGGTGCGACAAGATGATAAAGGCGTTGATTTTGGTATTTGGAAGGAAATTAGCCCATCCCAGTTGGTTTGCCCCTGTGATGTCCATGTGGATCGGGTGGCTCGAAAGCTAGGTTTGATTCAACGGGAGCGTACCGACTGGAAAACAGCCTTAGAATTGACCGAAAAGCTAAGAACGCTCGATGCGAATGATCCCGCAAAATATGACTTTGCCCTCTTTGGCTTAGGAGTAGAAGGTGAAATGTAACTTGTTTTGACTAATGGCCTATTGCAAGGCTACCAGCATATATTAAAAAACACAATCAATTATCTCTGATGAACATTACAAAAGGCACATTTGCCCATTTTAAAGAGTACGTTTTATCGAATCCTTCTACGGGAGAGTCTGTACACATTTTGCCAGAATTAGGAGGTATCATCCGTAAACTTTCCTTGCGTAAGGGGAATAAATCGTACACCATTATTAATTGTGGGAATACGCTAGAAGAATTGCTTGCTCAATTGCCATCGTATCCTTCTACGCACTTATTCCCTTGGGGGAATCGAGTACGAAATGGGCAGTTTTCCTATCAAGGTGAAACCCACCAATTGGCTCTAAACGAGGTGAATTTACAGAACGCCCTTCATGGCTTTGTCTATTTCAGTCCGTTTAAAGTAATTGAATTTAGTGTGATTGATGATGCCGCTGTATTGGTGTTGCGTTATACCTACAAAGGGGGATATTTTGGATACCCTTTTCCGTTTACCTTAGATATTACTCATTCATTTAGTACAGGAAATGGCTTGACCTTGACTTATACCATCACCAATATTGGCACGACTACCATGCCTACGAGTTTAGGTTGGCATCCATATTTTCAATTTGAAGGCGAAAAAGTAGATGATTTATTATTGACAATTCCTTCGACTCATCAGTATGAGTCAGATAGTCAGATGATTCCAGTAGGACGTTCGGAAAGACAATTTGGTGAAGCCGTGAGCCTATCGAATGTTAATTTAGACACTATTTTTGCCCTTGAACCTTCGGCAGATAAGCACGAAATTATTTTATCTTCGCCAGCAAAAGAGGTTGCGATTCATTTATGGCAAGAAGCAGCAGCGAACCAGTTTA
>JALRIJ010000156.1 GCA_023255485.1 Flectobacillus sp. | reverse complement strand
AAGCTTTTGTGCAGAAATTTCAGTATTTTTGCACAAAACTAAAAAAACTATAATAATGTCTGAATTTCCACCGTGCCCCAAATGTAATTGTGAATATACTTATCCGAGTGATAATATGCTAGTTTGTCCAGAGTGTTTTCACGAATGGAATCCTTCGGAAGAAGTTGCTGTAGAAAGCGATGATTTTACGACGAAAGTAATAGACTCTAATGGTAACGAACTTCAAGATGGAGATACCGTAGTTGTGATTAAAGACTTACCTGTAAAGGGAGCTCCGAAAGCAATTAAAGCAGGAACGAAAGTGAAAAACATTCGTCTAACAGACGGTGATCATAATATTGATTGTAAAATTGATGGCTTTGGTTCAATGGCGTTGAAATCTGAATTTGTGAGAAAAGCATAATTGAGATAGCTAGTTCCTGAGCAATCCTTCTACTTATCGGGCAGATTGCAGAACGCAGACAGGGTTAGAACCCTGTCTGCGTTAGTTTTTATAAGAAAACTCGATGTTCACTAGCTCAATTCTTTTGATTTTAGGCTATAAGCACAAATTCCTGTAATCAACAAGGGCAAAGAAAAAAGACTAAATAAGGTCGGAATACCTAGCCCTGCATCGGATAAAGCTCCAAATAACGTTGGCCCTAAAATAGCTCCAAAACGTCCTACTCCCACAGCAAAACCAACACCTGTTGTTCTGATTTCAGCAGGATATACCCGTGAAATCGTTGGGTACATTCCGTTAAATCCTCCTTGTACGAACGTTCCGATTAAGAAAATCATGACAAAAATAAAGGTCGTTGATAGACTAACATTGCCATAAATAAGCATCACTAGCACGGCACATAGCATAAAGCCTAACACCGTTTTTTTCAACCCAAATTTTCCTGCCACAATTCCTAACGAAGCCGTTCCGATAGCTGCTCCTAAATTGAGGGCAATACCTACGTAGGTTGCCATTTCAAAATCTAAGCCTGCATCTTTTGCAATATTAGGAACCCAACTCATGAGCGTATAAAGCGTTAAGAAACCAAAGAAAATCGCTATCCATAACTTAATCGTTGAATTGCTATATGCTGGCGAAAAGAGTGCTTTAGGTGATGCTTTTGCTTGAGCAGCAGGCTTTTCGGGTAAAGAGCTAATGCCTTCATGTCCCATTTTAGTTAATAAAACATTGATTTTCTGATGAGCGTTTTCGGGTTGTCGTTTTCCTAAAAACTCTAAGGAGTCTGTCATAAAAATCCAGACACCTACGAGCATTAAAAACGAAACTCCTCCTGCAAATAAAAAAGCCAATCGCCAACCAAATTCTGGAATCGCATACGCACAAAAGAAACCTGTCAAAATTGCCCCAACAGGCCAACCTGCTTGTACAAGACCGACGTTAAAATCTCGGTTTTTATTATTGGAAAACTCTGCTGCGGTAGCTGCCATAGTAGGTAAAATCCCACCAATGCCTAAACCCGTAATGAGACGAAGAATCAGCAATTGATAGTACGCATTACAAGCGGCTACGAGTAACATTCCCGAGGTAATCAAGATGAGCGAAATAAGAAAAACTTTTCTACGTCCGATACGGTCGGCTAAAGGGGCTATAAAAAAACAGCACAAAGTCATCCCTGCTAAGCCAGCACTAAAAACATAACCTAACTCTGTTTTAGAAAGTCCCCATTCGGTTGTAATGGCCGTACCCGAAAATGACACGACTAATACGTCAATGCCATCGTTCATATTAAGAACAAAACAAATGGCAACAATGATGATTTGATACGCACTCATTGGACTATTGTCAATGAGATTTTTGAACTTCAGTTGAAGACTTTCGTAGTTCATTTCTTTTTCGTTAAAAATTGAAAATTCCTTATGATGAGCTGAATCAGAGCGTTACTAACAGACTATTTTGGATAGTGCTAGTCCTACATTGTTTCAAAATGGAATATCACATTTTAGTAATTCAAGGCGATTGAGTTAGACGATTGCTCAATATGCAAATTGGCTTCTCTGAATTTAGCAGGAGAAACGCCCGTTTGTTTCTTGAAAAAACGGCAGAAATAACTAACGTCTTTAAACTCTAGTTGATATGCGATTTCAGAGACAGTCATGTCGGTATGAGCCATTAAGACCATTGATTCTTTAATCAAATATTTACTGATTACTTGCTTGGTTGACTCACCCGAAATAGCCTGACAAACTCGGTTTAAATGAGTTTTGCTAATCCCCAAGGAAGTTGTAAAATCGTCGATGTTTTTGTTGGTTGGCACAATCGTTTTAATCATTTTCATGAACTCTTTGTAGTAAGAAAGTTCACGGGTAGAAATGGCATAATCTTTTTCTACCTCAATCATTAAGCGGTAAATTTTTATTAAAAGCAACGACAATAATAATTCTAAAAATTGATGTGTTTTGACTTCTTGAAGCGAAAACTCCTTGTTCATCCGACGTACCGAATCCATAATATCGTTGAATTCTTCCCAGCTATCGTTCATGTTGATTAAACGAACTCGACTGATTTCATACAATAAATCTTTGTCTTGGTGGGTAATGGTATCAATAATATGCGAAGAAACCGTGAGGGTAAATCCCTTGACATCCTCGCTAAACTGAAATCCATGAAGGGTATTTTCGGGCATAATAATGAGGTTTGTACCCGAAAAATGCTTGGAGCGTTCATTAAAAATGAGCGTTCCTGAGCCAGATTCGATGAAAAAGAATTGGTAAAGTTTACTATGAAAGTGCGGTTTGATTACCCAGTTATGTTTCCGACAACTTGAATCAATGGCTACTAAATTGATAAAATCAGCAGATACGGTGGAATCTTCTCGACCATAGAGTCCAAAATTCTTTATTTCAGTTTTGTTCTTCATATACGAAGGATGATAAATAAGGGAATGTTATGTGGCTGTATAGAAAGAATATAGCATTTTACTCACTCATATTCAATGCTCTACAATCATTTTGCATTAGTAAAGTAGATTCAAGTCGTTGATTCAGCGAAGTTTGAGATATGTTATCGTTATGTAGGAATCTGTATAAATGATTAATCCATATATCATCCAATTTTTTATTCAATTGTTTAAATACAAATTTAGATAAATTGAAAGTTAACAAAACTATAAATGGTTGGATTGTACCATATAATTTACTAAAAGTACCAAAAGTGATAGTTTGGGACTAATGAAACCTTATATGGTAGTCGTTGAAGGTTAGTAGGACGTAAAAAAAGGTTTAGCTGAACCTTTTGTATCTAGCGTAGAAAGGTCCTTTAGGTCTTCGGTATTTTTAGTAAATTATATGGCACTTATGAACCATTTTGATGTTTCTGTCAGAAAATAAGCAGAATATTGCTTTACAAATAAAAATTATAAATTAGAGCACAATGATTGGAGCTATTTTAGAAAAATCAAGCACTATTTTGATACACGAAGTAGAAACGCCTGAGCCTAAAGCAGGTGAAATACGTATTAAACTAGCAAAAGTGGGTATTTGTGGCTCAGATGTACACCTGTTTTTGGGGCATCGAGTTTTAGACAAACCAACCATTATTGGACATGAAGGATTAGGCTATATTGATAAAATAGGAGAGGGCGTAGTAGGTAGAGAAATAGGTGAACGAGTGATATTAGAACCTAATATCCCATGTCGAAAATGTCACCATTGTATGAGTGGAAATGGTACTATATGTATAAATAAAAGAGTTATCGGGGTAAATGAAGCAGGCTGTTTCTCTCAATATATAACCGTTCCTGCTGAATTTGGGTGGAAAGTGCCAAATGGAATTTCGGATGAAGATGCCGTAACGATTGAGCCGACGGCGGTGGCGGTTCATGCCTTGTTTTCTTCTAAAGCAAAACCTGGTGATACCATTGCGGTAATTGGTCTTGGGGCGATAGGATTATTAGTTACTCACTTGGCTTTATCGCTCGGTTACAAAGTTTATGTAACCGAAATCAATAAAGGAAAAATGGAAAAAGCCGTTGCTATGGGGGCGATTCCTGCGGTACCAGAAGGCGATGCCGACGCTCAAGCCGCAGCCTTGTCAAGTCTGTGGGAAACGAATATGGTGAGGGCAATTTTTGAATGTGCTGGAGCGGCTCAAACGGCTTCTTTGGTGACGGCAGCCGCTCCAAGAGGTTCGGAGATTGTATTGGTAGGCCTGTCTGGCAATTTAGCTACGTTCCGCCCTCTAAAAATTGCTAGAGAAGGCATTACCATTGTGCCAAGTATCATTTACGATCACCCTTTTGACTTTAAAAGAACGCTACAACTGATAGCATCGAAGGTAATTAAGCCAAGTATGATTATTTCTAGTTATGCTAAATTAAAGGATATTTCAGCAGCTCTTAGTTTGGCAGCTGAAGGGAACGAAAGTAAAATTATCATCGAAATAGACTAGCTTATGAAACATTCTATCGCTTCTGTTTCGCTTTCGGGAACATTGCTCGAAAAAAACGTCGCCTATCCCAAGGTTATCTTCTATCGATTTTATGGAGTTTTTAAGCATATAATGAGTTAGCTAACATGTAAACAGACCTTGGTTTGGTAGAAACCTTTCAGTATAAAGCAAATTGCACAGCGACGAAATAAAAGAATTTAGAAGGAAGTGTTTAGTCCATCAAGTGAAGATTCTTGGTGGACTTTTTTGTACAATAGCTATCGTTTAGGTTTATGGAAAGTATATGATATTTTACTGATAATCAATACTTTGTGTGTATATTTATGTATAAACTTGATGCCTTTTGGGTAGATTAATTCTTTCGGAATTCACTTGGAGAAACGCCTGTCCTCTTTTTGAATAAGCGGGTAAAATAAGCGGGATCTTTAAAATTTAAGAAATACGAAATTTCAGCAATGGTATAGCTCGTATTGAGTAGATACTTTTTTGCTTCATTGATTAAATATTCTTGTACCAATTCTAAGGCTGATTTCTGGGCTACTTGCTGACAAACCCGATTGAGGTGAACAGCAGTAATGTTCAATTCTTTGGCATAATCCTGAATTGACTTTGACTCTTGGACCGACTGTTTAATGCTTTTCTGGAATGCTTGAAAATACTGTAACGTTCGGTTGTCGGACGCTGTAAAGCGTTTATTTTGCGATAAAATAAAGCGATAAATTCGGATAAAAAGTAATTGAAAAAGAGACTGAATCAGTAATTGTTTTTCGGCTTGTTCTTCAATAAGTTCTTCGATAATTTGACTTTGTAAGACCGATATTTCTGAAAATTGAGCGCTATGTTCTTTAAAATCCAAACAACGAAGGCGGTTCAGTTCGAGTAAGAGTTGTGGCTTTTTTTGAAAAATACTCTCTAAAAAAGATTCTGAAAACGTAATTACTTCGCCTTTTACATTGGGCTGAAAATGAAAGCCGTGTAAGGTATTCGTCGGGATGGTCACAATACAAGGACTTTCCAAATTTATTTCTTCTTGTTCTGAAACAAGAATTCCCTGTCCTTCCTGCAACACAAATAATTGAAACAAATCTGTATGAAGATGTTCTTTTATTTCCCAATCATAGACTTTGCTACGGGTCTCTAATAATTCAAAATGAATAAAATCAGGTAATAAAGGGGTTTTATGGTCTCCGTATAATCCTTGAAAATTAATAAGGTCTTTTGTCATGGTATGTTTTAAAACTACAAATTTTATTTACAATGAATTTTGCGGCAAATTAGAAGGAAGTATCTCTACTTTTCTTTGTAAAAGTATTTTAGTATAGCCTGAAGGATGATAATTATCTATTTTAACTTCTTTATTAGCTAAAATCGATACGAATATGCCTGTATAAGGAATATGATTGAGATACTAAGATTTTTCAAAATTAGATGATATGTTTTAAAAGTACAAGTCATATTTTAATTTATCCAAGAATTATTGTAAGGATACGGGTATCTTTGTTTAAGATTTTTAACCAGCTTATACCCAACCAAATGAGCAATATCATCTATAATAATTTTGATATGGAAGTTCAGCCGCCTAGGCTTGCTCCAGATTATACTTCGACGATTTTACGAGCTCCAACTAAACCTTTGGTCTTGTTGAAGCAATCCCTTTCAGAACGTACTGGGCCTGTTTTTGGTGATTTTAATTTAGGAGAGTTTGATCATGACTTAACTAAAAATGCTCGTGTGAATGGTGAACCTTTGGGCGAGCGTATTGTGGTGCATGGGAAGGTGACCAATGAGAACGGACAACCCATTCCGAATACCTTGATTGAACTTTGGCAAGCAAACTCATGTGGGCGTTATGTACATAAAGTGGATCAACACGATGCTCCGCTTGACCCCAACTTTTTGGGGACGGGTCGTTGTATGACGGATTCGGAAGGCTATTATAAATTTTATACGATTAAACCAGGGGCTTATCCATGGGGCAATCACTTCAATGCTTGGAGACCAAACCACATTCACTTCTCTTTGTTTGGGGCGAATATCACGAATCGTTTGGTGACACAAATGTATTTCCCTGGCGATCCTTTATTGCAATACGACCCAATTTTCTTGGCTGTTCCACCCAAAGGACGAGATTTGTTGATTTCTTCTTTTGATTTGAGCATTACAGAGCCAGACTTTGCTTTGGGCTATCGTTTCGATTTCGTTTTGAGAGGACATCACGCAACCCCATTTGAATAAAAATTATGGAAAATAGCACAGCACCAACTGCCGCAACACCAAGAATTGGAGGGTTACAAACACCTTCACAAACCGTAGGGCCTTATTTTGCTTACGGTTTAGCTCCAGAGCAATACCATTATAATTTTAGAAGTCTGACTAACAACGAGTTAGTTGACCCTTTGCAAACGGTTGAAGCCATTACGATTGTTGGTAAGGTTTTCGATGGACAAGGAAACGTGATTCCTGATGCCATGGTCGAACTTTGGGATGCTAACAACCAATTGTTTGGACGCTTTGGTACAGGAACAGATGTTGAAAAACGCTTTATTTTCAAGGCGTTAAAACCTGTATCTGTCAATGGAGACGCTCCTTATTTGTCGCTGATTTTGTTCATGAGAGGGCAATTAATTCATAGTTATACCCGCATTTATTTTTCGGATGAAACGGCTTTGAACGCCAACGACGAAGTACTTTTAGCCGTTCCTGCTGAACGAAGACATACCTTAATCGCACAGAAAACGGGCAATTATTATACCTTCAATATCAATATGCAAGGGGATAACGAAACAGTTTTCTTTGAAATTTAAGGATAGAACGAAATCGCTACTATGGATCATATCACAGGTATTAATGAGCATCGAACACCTTTTTCGGAGGATGGAGGTTTGTTCGCTCATTACTTTTATTCGGAAGAAATCAATACGTTATTTTCTGAGAAAAATACAATTGCTTTCATGCTTCGCTTCGAGGCTGCTTTGGCTCAGGCTCAGGCAGCCAACGGGCTTTTTAAACAGGATATAGCGGATGTCATTACCACCTATGCCGATGCTGACTTGATTGATATTCCCAAATTAAAACAAGAAATA
This sequence comes from Flectobacillus sp., assembly GCA_023255485.1. Taxonomy (GTDB): domain Bacteria; phylum Bacteroidota; class Bacteroidia; order Cytophagales; family Spirosomataceae; genus JALRIJ01. Next base: position 26 of record JALRIJ010000156.1, on the reverse strand, counting down.
AAGCTAGGAGGTAATGCCGCTATTCC
>JALRIJ010000155.1 GCA_023255485.1 Flectobacillus sp. | reverse complement strand
GTAATAAAATCTTAATAAGCGTATGCTGCATCGATGCACAAATATCAGCCAAATTTTCCTCTACAAAATTGGGGTTCTTCTTTGTCTCTTTCTGTAGAAAATAAAGAAAAGACGTTTTGATTCCCGAAAACGAATAATTCAGCCCTTCCATTTCTACCATCGGAAAAGGAAAGCGTAAAGGATTTCCTTCTTTGGCATATTTATCAATTAATGGCCCCCCAGGGTAGGGTAGGTTCAATAACTTTGCCGTTTTGTCAAATGCCTCACCTACGGCATCGTCATGGGTTTCTCCAATAACTTGCATGTCTAAAGGCGATTTTACCAAAACAATTTGCGTGTGTCCTCCACTAACAGTTAGGCATAAGAAAGGGAAATTTGGTTTGGGTTCATCAATAAAATGAGCCAATACGTGAGCCTGCATGTGGTTTACATCAATCAACGGGATGTTCAAACCCATGGCTAACGCTTTAGCAAAAGATGCTCCCACTAATAAAGAGCCTAAAAGGCCTGGTCCACGAGTAAAAGCTATGGCATTTAGGTCGTTTTTGGTTATCTTCGCCTTCTCTAAGGCTTCCGCTACAACGGGTACAATATGTTGTTGATGAGCTCTACTGGCAAGTTCTGGTACTACTCCTCCCCATTTGGTATGAATAGCCTGACTTGCTACAATGTTGGAACAGATTTTGCCGTTAATAATTACAGCAGCAGAGCTGTCGTCGCAAGATGATTCTATGGCTAATATGGTCATTGTTCTCTTTTGTGTCTTGTCCTAATTTGATAGGATAAAAATTTAATCATGCAATTTACTGATACTAAAGCGAAAATCGAAAAACAAGGCGAATGTTCATAAAAGTTTCCAAATTTCTTACTAAATCCGTACTCTATACCATCGTAGGGGTGCTGTTATTGGTAGTGATGCTGGTAGCTGGTCTTCGCAGTTCGTACGTCCAAACTCGTTTAGCTCAACACTATGCTCCGATTATTTCCAAAGCCCTAGGCTATCCGATTGAAATTGATAAAGTAACCATTCGTTTCTTTGATGAAGCTCGCCTCGAAGGGGTTCGTGTAAAGGATTATCAAGGCATTCAAATGATTGATATTGAAAAATTAGATGTCGATTTTCAGTTAACAAGCCTTTTACAAGATAGCCTTCAAACACAATTGGACTATGTCCGTTTGTATCGCCCTAATGTAAAAATGGTGATGGACAAAAATGGCGACATGAACCTCGACGAGTTTATCCGTCGTATCAATAAACTAACTGCCTCTCCCACACCCAACCCAAATAGCAAGTCAACGCCTTTTATTATTAAGCAGGCAGATATTGTCAATGGTATTTTTAGCATGGATGACCAAGCTGAAAAACCCATGCACGACAAGCGTTCGTTCGATCATTATCATTTTACCTTTCACGAATTAAATGCCCATTTAGATAACTTTACCCTCATTCGTGATACCGTATCGCTCAAGGCAAATCTAAGTGCTTATGACCGTTCATCAAACACCCGAATTAAAAAACTCAAGACAACTTTCTTGATTTGTGACCGCCAAATGCGTTTTGATGACTTGGTTTTGAAATTAAACAATACCATTATTCGTAATCAAATTACGATGTCGTATCGTAGTCAGAAGGATTTTAAGGACTGGAATGAACTAGTTTTCATGCACGCTAATTTTGATTCTTCTGTGGTATATGCTAACGACCTTGGTCGGTTCGTGAATGATATGTACGATTTCAAAGATGTGTACTATCTGAACGGTAATTTTGAAGGAACAGTACATAAATTCGCACTCAAGAAGTTTGACCTTTACTTTGGTAAAAAGTCAAAACTGCATGGCGATTTTGCTTTCAAAGGATTGCCTAATATCCCTAAAACGCAGATGGATTTGCAAATGCGAAAATCCAATGTTCTTGTAACCGATTTGACTCCTTATATCGGTAAAAGTACGGTTAAGAATATTGAAAAATTTGGGCATATCGCTTTTGATGGAACGTTTAATGGCACAACCTCTAAATTTAAGACAACGGGACTGCTTGAATCGGATTTAGGAAAGTCAGATGTCGATGTTTCAATGACTCTACATGATAATTCAGCACTTTCAAGTTATAAAGGCTTAGTAAAATTAGAGCGTTTTAAGCTAGGAGAACTAATAACGGATGCAGGAGATTTAGGGGATTTAACGTTATCTGGCAAAATTGAAGGAAAGGGCTTTTCCATGAAAACGGCTTCACTGAACTTTGATGGAACGGTAAAACAGGTAGGTTTTAATCATTATACCTATCGAAACATAGGGATAGATGGAACACTTAAAAATGAATTTTTTAAAGGACGTGTAGCCATTGCAGATACCAATCTACGATTCAACCTGTATGGAGATATTGACTTTAGAGAGGGAAAACAGCATATCAACTTAGTCGGTAAACTTAATAAGGCTAATTTGAAACCCCTGAATTTTACGGCAGATGACTGGCGAGTGAAGACCGATTTGATGGACGTTTCTTTCAATGGCCTAAAAGTGGACGACTTTATCGGAAGAACTAATTTTACCAATACTACCGTGGGTTTGGGTAAAAAAGAGTTGTTTATCGAAAATCTACAAGTTAATTCGCTGCAAGAGAGTGCCTTACGACATTTAACCTTGTTTTCTGATTTTGTAAATATTGATTTCGTAGGCAATTTCCTTCCTTCTAAGGCTGTCGATGATTTAAGCACTTTGGTGAAGGAGTATAAAATTTATTTCACGGGCGACGAGCATTCTCGAAAAAGCTATTATGCTCTTAAAAAAAGCCAACAACCTGATAATTATAAGATAGATTACCACTTTTTGCTCAAAAATAGCTACCCTATCTTGGCTTTATTGTACCCTGATGGTTACGTGGCTCGTAACACGGTAGTCGAAGGGTCTTTTGGAATGGGGAATACCTCTGTTTTTAGTTTAACAAGTAGCGTTGATACCTTAGTAATCGGCTCCAATTATACTTTTTACAAAACGGATTTAGACCTCAATAGTTCTAAGTTTTTTAATACGCCAGAAGTATTAGCGGGGCTTATTCTTAATTCAGAACGCCAAAAATTAGCCATCTTAGCACCAACTGAAAAACTCGAAGTGGAGGCTTCTTGGGATAAAGATCGTATTCTTTTTACTAGCGATTTAAAGCAAGTTGGAGAAACCAATCGGGCTAATCTAAATGGAGATTTACGCTTCATTGAAGATGGAATAGAACTCCAATTTATTCGCTCTAAATTCAAGTTACTAGAACAGGATTGGGTAATTAACCCTGCGAATACCCTTACCGTTATTGGAAATGAACTAAGAGCGAAGTCGTTGGTTTTGTCGAGTGCTGACCAGTTGATTTCCTTGGATGGTACAATATCAAACGACTCTACGAAGAGTTTAAGTTTTACTTCTCGAAATTTTAAACTCGAAACCCTTACGCCAATTCTTGGATTGAATTTAAAAGGAACGGTAGATGGAGAAATCACCGTGAAGGATGTCTATCGTAATATCAATGCGAATAGTACTTTGGGAGTTTCTAACTTAATGTATGAGGGCTTGTTGATTGGTAACTTGGCAGGAGAGGGACGTTATGACCAAGAACGCCAATTGGTCGATGTGGATTATTATATCGAACGCCTAGGTGCAAAAGTATTGACGTTGAGAGGGGTTTATAATCCTAAAATTAAAGATAATGCCTTGGATGTGTTGGCAAATCTTAATCAAACGGATTTACAGATTTTAGAGCCTTTTACCAAAGGTATTTTTTCTAAATTTAAAGGAAATGCTAGTGGAGAATTAGCGGTGTCAGGTACGTTACGTCATCCCATTTTAGAAGGGGTGGTAAATGTTAAAAAAGGTTCATTGTTTTTCGACTACCTCAATACAACGCTCAATTTTGAAGATAAAATCTATTTTGAACCAGATGAAATTAGGGTGAAAAATATGCCTCTTATTGATGATGAAGGGAACAAAGCGTTCTTAAAAGGAGGTGTTTACTACGATGGAGGAAATACCTTTACCTTTTCGCTCAATGCTGAAATGAATCGTTTTAAACTATTGGATACCAAACGGAAAGACAATAACTTGTATTACGGGAAAGGTTATGCTACAGGTAAACTTGCCATAACAGGTACGCCTGAAGATTTAAAAATCGTAGCTGACCTCAAAACCGAAAGAGGAACCGAATTATTCATTCCTTTAGATCATGCTCAGGAGGTAGGAAGTCAAGATGAAATTGAATTCCTTGTTGCAAATACTAAAACAGACTCCCTAGAAAAAGCTAAAAAAGAAATAAGCAGTGACAGCCGTATTAGGATGGACTTTAATTTAGAACTTACGCCAGAAGCAAGTGGAGAGGTACAGTTCGACAAACAAACAGGAGATATAATGCGTGTCAATGGCTCAGGTAAAATAAATATGAAAATTGATACCCGAGGTGATTTTGACATGACAGGCGATTATGCTATCGAGCGTGGTGATTATACCTTTACCTTTCAGAATATCATTAACAAAAAATTCCAGATTCAAAAAGGAAGTAAAATTTCATGGTCAGGAAGTCCCTATGAAGCAAACCTTAATATCAAAGCCTTATATTCAGCAAGTGTAAGTTATCTAGGAACGGTGATTGATACGACAAATGGAGGAAGTATTTATCGAAATCGAGCTGACTTCACCCGCCGTTATCCTGCGGATGTAGCCATCAGTATCACCGACCGCTTATTGAAACCAAATGTAGGATTTGATTTGGTCTTGCACGATTATCCTAAAAATCCAGAATTTAACACGGCCGTTACAGCATTCCAAAATCGAATTAGAACCGATGAGCAAGAACTAAATAGACAGGTTAGTAATGTCCTGCTATTAGGGCAAATGGCACCCAACTCAGCGGCCGCTTTTGCGACATCCAATTTAGTGAATAACCTGATTGAATTGGCTGGAAATCAGTTGAGTAATGTGTTTTCTCAGATTGATAAAAACTTAGCCGTCGATTTGTCCTTAAATGGGAGTGGGCTTAATCAAGACTTAATCAATAACCTACAGGTACGTTTTTCTTATAATTTCAACGACCGCTTCCGTATCACTAGAAGCGGAGGTTTCACTACGGCAACCAACCAAACAAATGCCCTCTCGCTCATTGGCGACTGGTCGCTAGAATGGTTCGTGAAACGAGATGGAAGTCTGCGTTTGAAAACCTATAACCGAAATGTTCAAACCTCTATTTTAGGTTCATTAACAACCCAATATCAAACCTTTACTTCGGGAGGACTCAGCCTTTTGTATTCAAAAAGCTTCAATTATTTATTCCCCAATAAAAGGAAAAAAGAAAGTTTAGAGAACGGGGTCAAGCCCATTTCGGTCCTTAATACGATAAATAACACTTCCAATGACTAAAAAATGATGAATGAAAAATAAACAAACACTCAGTTGGATTGTCGTAGCCAGTATGGTTATTTGGGGAGGTAGCTGGCCAACTGGAAAAATTGTAGCCTCGTACAGCAGCGTATTTAATATTACTTTTTTGCGGTATTCCATTGTTATCGTAAGCTTAATTCCTCTCTTGTTTGCTCTCAAAGTCAATGTCAAAATTCAGCAAAAAGGACTTTTCTCACTATTCGCTTCTGCATCACTCTTGTCGATTTATAGTTGGCTTTTTTTAAGAGGTCTGCAATTAGGTTTGGCGGGAGCTGGTGGCGTATTAGTGACATCCCTAAATCCAATTTTTGCCTATTCGATTGGCTTAATTCTGAATCGGGTACTTCCAAGCCTAAAAGAAGCAATTGGGTTATTACTAGGAGTTATTGCGGGATTAATTCTCTTGAAGGTCTGGGATAATGGCAATGCCATTCTGATGAGCGGAAACGTCTATTTTTTACTCGCTTCCTTTGTGTGGGCTACCATGAGTAAAATCACGTCTAAATCAGCCCAATATGGTCATTCCCTTGGCTTCACCTTTTGGATGTATGTCCTTACGGCAATGATACTATTTCTAGGAGTAAACCGCCCTCAGTTTGTTGAATTAATACAAACAGCAGATACTCGTTTTTGGCTAAATATGGCTTATACCTCTGTCATTAGTACCAGTATTGCAACCACATTTTACTTCCTTGCCACAGTATCCTTAGGAGCGGAGAAAGCCAGTAGTTTTATTTTTCTCGTACCCTTATCAGCAGCATTAAGTTCATGGTTTTTACTCGGAGAAACCATTCAGATAAATACCATAGCTGGTGGCGTTTTGGGCATCATGGCAGTTTATATGCTTAACAAAAAATAGGAATAAGAACAAGGTATGAGGTTTTATGTATGAGGTAGTACAATGTCCTCATACATAAAACAAAGAAATGCTGAATGATAGATTGGGCATTAAATGGTTTTTCAAAAATTTTTTGGCATTTGGTTTCTCTGTTGTACACGGTGGTCAACCTTCAAAAGGCTGACTACCGTAAGTATCATAGATAGAAATTATACCTGATAATTTATGGTCACTACCGTAAGTTTTAGGTAGTACAACTACCTCATACCTAAAACCTCATACCTACACCTTCCTAAATCTCTCCCTCAAACACCTTCACCGCAGGCCCAATTAAATAGACGTTTTCAAAAGAATGTTCCCCTGTTTTAGTAAACTCAATACGTAAATCTCCACCCATTACTTTTACGTCGATGGCATTTTCAAAACCCAAACGTAGATTAGCAGCCAATGCACAAGCCGTTACCCCTGTCCCACAAGCGTAGGTTTCGTCCTCAACGCCACGTTCATACGTACGCACCGATAATGAATTTTGTCCTGTCACTTCTACGAAGTTAACATTTGTTCCTCCTTTACTCCCAAAAGGTTCTCCGTATCGAATCGCCTTTCCTTGTTCATAAACGGGATATTCCGACAAGTTTTCCACAAATGCTACATAGTGAGGAGAGCCTGTGTTCATAAAGTCATATTGCTCCGTACGCTCAACCGCCGATACATCAATCATTTTGAGTGAGATAGTTTCTGGACGTACACTAGCCTCATGTTCGCCATCCACGGCAATAAACGTAGTTGTGTTACCAATTACGCCTAAATCATGAGCAAATCGAACTAAACAACGCCCACCATTGCCACACATAGAACCCTCTGTACCATCCGAATTGAAATAAACCATTCTAAAATCGTACTGTTCATCCGCTTGTAACAACATCAACCCATCAGCTCCAATCCCGAAGCGGCGGTGACATAAATGAGCGATATATTCCTGCGATACAGGAAATGTTTTTGCACGGTCATCAATCACAACAAAGTCATTGCCCGCACCTTGATATTTATAAAATTTCATACACTTTTTAACTATTGAATATTGACCGTTGAATTAGAATAACATCTCCAATTCAATAGATACCTATCACTTAAACATTCAAATATCTTTCCTTTAGTACACCCACGTGATGTGCCTCATGCCCAGCAATAGCCCAAGCATAAGCACGAGCAGAAACCTCAAAGCCATTGGCATTCCCCATTCGAGAAGCAATGTCTTCCGTCATCGACTCATACAAAGCAATAGAGGACTCTCTAACCAAACGATATTGGTTCAATAAAGAT
>JALRIJ010000154.1 GCA_023255485.1 Flectobacillus sp. | reverse complement strand
CGCCGTATGGGCTCCTTCTGCAAAGTCTGTTTCTGTAATTGGAAATTTTAACCATTGGGATAAAAATAGCCATAAGCTATTTGTCCGTTGGGATGCTTCTGGTATTTGGGAAGGTTTTGTCCCTTATATCGGGAAAGGAGAGACTTATAAGTTTTGTATAGAAGCACAAGATGGTCGACTGTTAGAAAAAATGGATCCATACGCTCAACGCTTTGAGACTCCTCCTCGTACCGCTTCTATTGTTTGGGATAATTGGTATGAGTGGACTGACAATGAGTGGATGGCAAAACGGGCAGAAAAAAATTCGTTGACTTCTCCTATGTCTGTTTATGAAGTACATGTTGGTTCGTGGAGAAAGAAGGAAAATAATGAGAAATTGTCTTTTATTGAATTAGCAGACCAATTGGTGGCTTATGTCAAAGAGATGAATTTTACACATATTGAGTTTATGCCTGTTATGGAACACCCCTTTGAACCTTCGTGGGGCTATCAGGTGTTGGGCTATTTTGCCCCTTCTTCTCGTTTTGGAGAGCCACAAGATTTCATGTATCTAATTGAACAGTGTCACAAAAATGATATTGGAGTTTTGTTGGACTGGGTACCTTCGCATTTCCCTGGAGATGCTCATGGGTTGTATGAATATGATGGGACGCATTTGTATGAACATCCTGACCCTCGTAAAGGATACCATCCAGACTGGAAATCTTATATTTTCAATTATGGTAGAAATGAGGTGCGTAGTTTCTTGATTTCTAATGCTATTTATTGGTTAGAGCGTTATCATGCAGATGGATTGCGTGTAGATGCTGTCGCATCGATGTTGTACTTAGATTATTCTCGTAAACATGGTGAATGGGAACCAAATATTTTTGGAGGAAATCATAACTTGGATTCGATTTCGTTGATCAAAGAACTGAACGAAGTGATATATGGTGAATTCTCTGATGTTCAAGTGATTGCAGAGGAATCTACTTCCTTTACAGGTGTTTCTAGACCAATCTATACGGGTGGTTTAGGCTTTGGACAAAAATGGATGATGGGTTGGATGAACGATACACTCAAGTACTTTGAGCGTAATCCTATGTACCGTAAACATCACCAAGAGCAATTGACTTTCTCTACGGTGTATGCTTTTACAGAGAACTTTATGTTGCCACTTTCGCACGATGAGGTTGTTTATGGTAAGCATTCGCTAGTAGGTAAAATGCCGGGTGATGAATGGCAACGTTTTGCTAACTTACGTTTGCTATTTGCTTATATGTTTACGCACCCAGGTACGAATTTGCTCTTTATGGGTGGCGAGTTTGGACAAACATCTGAATGGGATTTCTCTAAGAGCTTAGAATGGTGGTTATTGGATCATGCTCCGCACAAAGGGATGCAACAGTTTGTAAAAGCACTGAATACGTTGTATAAAGGTGAAGGTGCTTTGTATGAGAAACAATTCTCAAGCGAAGGTTTTGAATGGATTGATACTTCTGATAGAGAAAATAGCATCCTTGTATATGCTCGTAAGGGGAACGTATATGAGGAACAACTCGTGGTAGTATTGAATCTTACGCCAGTTGTGAGAAATGATTATCGTATAGGACTTCCGTTAGCAGGTGAGTGGAAAGAGGTTCTAAACTCTGATGACACGATGTATTGGGGTAGTGGAAACAAGAATACAGTTATTCATACCCAACCTGTAGGATGGCAAGGTAAAGAGCAATCTACTACGCTAACCTTACCTCCATTAGGAGCTATTATTTTGAAAAAAATATAAGTAAAATGGAAATTGTAGATTAAACAAAAAAAAACTCCCATGACGATGGGAGTTTTTTTTTGTCAATGATGTGTATTCTGTAATACTATTTTTCGTCTTCTAACTTTACATGTCCCCAGTTCTCGCCAGAGCGAATACGATTTAACTGAGTATGCGTAATGCCAAATTGTTTGGCAATCATTTTAAGACGATTTTTGTCGGAGCGGAGCATCTTTTTAATCATTAATACTTTACTCTCTGTTAACTTGTAATTTTTGGTTCTTCGAGGAAGAACTTTGTCTTTTACAGCAGGGTTTTCACGATTATGAATCGTCATTTCTTCTCGAGTTACCCACTTTAGGTTTTCCCAAAAATTATTCAACTTGTCATGATCAAGATGGATAACAAATTTACTCTCTTCTGAATTTTTTTTCAGAAAAAACTCAGCTACTAATTTGTGGACATAGCGGTTAATTGACTTGTTCCCTTTTACTCTAATATTCAATGATTTATATCCTTGAATTTTAGACCCACCGATGATTTCTCCGTGAACAGGATCATTCTGAAAACTCTTTAATCTTCCATAATTAGAGACCTGATATTTTGGAGGATTTTCAACGTTTTCGAATGGAATATCAATCCACTTCTCATTCCAAAAGCTCATGTTTTTGGATGTTTTTGCCGCTGTTTTTTGTTCAGACATGGGCGTACTGTTGAATGGTAGTGACATAGTTATAATGCCTGACAGGCGTGATACTTGCTACTAAGTAAAGAACACACTGTCATTTAGTGGTTATATATTAACTTATATTACGAATAAACTAGTTTGAAGCGATAAAAGCAACTATGCTAATGTATGGGTGATTTGCTGTTAGCTATGAGAGTACTAATGGCGTATCACTACATAATTGTAAATTATCAGGAATAAACACATTGATTTCTAGGTTATGACTCAATATGCTGAATTTCAGGGTAAAAACTACTTTTGTATTGATTAAGTAGAATGCTATTAGCTTGCTTATTAAGTAATTGGTAATAGCATTCTACTGATTAACGTAATCGTTGCTTAATTAGTACGAAGAATCAAACATTCTGTCGCTACTATGCTTTCGATAATATATCCTTCAGAACTCACGTTTATCTGAACATCGTCACGCTTCGTACTTGCGTATAAAAGCGTGGGAATACTCATGTTCGTACTACTTTGTACGTTGACTTGTTGCATGGTATTCTCACAAGACAAATTTACAACGCATAGGTAGTGGGGTGCGTTTGTATATGTCCAAGCAATTATAGTGCTTTTCCCAGATAAATCTGGAGCAATAATCCACTTTATAGAGTTTCCTTCAATTTCCTTGCCAATCTTTTCGTAAAGGCATCTTAATTCGTAAATATTTTTAAATAAATCATCATTTTTACCCCATTGATATGCTCCACGTGTAGCTTTTTCGCCTTCTGCAATCTGAAACACATATAACTTGGTGTAATGCTCGTTAGGGGCGGCTACTGGATGTGGGTCTCGTTGCTCAAATCCGAGTCCCATGTAGGAAGGCATGTCCGTAAGAAAAAGTCCGATGAACATGCGTGCTTCATTACCTTTTAAGTAAAACTCGTCAAAACGTGGATCATCTTTGTCGGCAGTCATAAGCGTAAAGTTCGGGGCGAAACTGCGAGTTTTTGCCAAGAGACAATAACGAGCAAATTCGCTAACAAATTCCTCTGTGCCTAGTACCATCGATTGTAAGTTTCCTAAGGTCGTGTCTGTATCAGACCCTTCTAAGTGAGCTTCTTCTTCGCCATAAGCCATGGTATTGGGTGGAGCTAGAAAGCTTTCTGCGAAATAACCAAAAGAAGGTTTGTACCGACGAACATGTTGTTTGATATACTTATGGATGTCGTAGTACTTGTCTGGATACTCTGGTGTTCCAGCAGGATTCATTTGTACGTGTGACATATCGCCACGCATAAAATCAATATTAAATTCTGTGGCAATCGTAAGGTAACGGTTAGCCACATATTCCCATACTTCGTAACGAGGAGCGTCAAAGTCAATTTCCCAATTTTGGTTATTATTTTTGGATTCATAGAGCCTGAAGCGACTCAATGGGCCAAAAACTCGAGACATTTCTTGCGGCACAGTAATCGTGTAGTCACGCCAAATACGCCCTTCTTCATCAATCGTCTTCGCTTCTTCTCGTTTGTCTACCATTAAGCCTCGATAAGGAGGAGCCATAGTAGCGGGAACGGGCTCGTAACCCTCTGCGAAAAGGTAATTAATGAGTGCATTTCTACGTTTATTCCGCCCTTCTAAATCTTGTTTTTCACCAAACAAGATGCGTAAACGTTCTTGTTCTGAACAACGAGTATTGTCAAAGAAAAGATTTCTTTCTTGAGGATATTCAAGCTGAGCACAACTGCCGTATTGGTTGAGAAAGGCGATGATACGCTCTTGAATAATCTCATGGAGATTTCCATCGTGATTGATAATCTCAAAATCTTTTCGTTGTAACCACTCAAAGTAGTGCGGATTAGCAAGTACAATTTCCGAGTAACGGTCTGTATGCGGAATGACGTCCATCCCAACGGTTTTACCCATCAAGTGTAATAAGTTGATTACTACTTTAAGTTGTTTTTCAACCGTATCAAGGTGAGGATATTGTTGAGCTAGTTCCTTATCAAAAAACTCAGGATTGATATTCCAACTGGCAATACCATAAAGACTAGAAACTACGCCACATTCCCACATAGGTAGTAAGTGAATCGAAGATTGACTATCTGGAATAGTTAAGGCATACTTTATGACATTCCAGAAGCTGTGGATTGTCCGTACATTAATGCCTACCATATTTACTCTCTTCAACCAATCGGTATCCGTTAAGGACTTAACAGGGCTTTCGACAGTATTGGCTGGATTAATAGCAGTATAAAATGCCGCTTGTCCAAAACGTTTTTCAAGTAAATATGCTACCTGATAATTAGGAAGCTTCACGGCTTCCTCGGGCATCAGGTATGGAATAAACGACTGTTCTCCAGAGGTATACGCCAATATAGCCTGTTGCTGTACATTCGCCCATTGATGGCGAAATGTAGTTGGTGTGGTAAAAACTTGCATCTATTTTTAAATTTATAAAAATGGTATATGTTTCAAAATTATAAATAAAATACTAATAAATAGAAATTTTCATATTCTCTTTACTAGTATTTTAATTAAAAACCCCTTCATAAGTAGTTACTACTAGAAGGGGTTTATTTTGAATAAGCCAATCGTATGCCTTACTATTCTTTTTTAAGTCCGATATTAATGACGGAAATAGCAATGTAAAGTAAAATAATTAGGGGAATAGCTACGAATTTAAAGAGCCCTAGCAAAACGATGGAGGCGATAAGAAATAGGTATTTGACCTGGTTCTCTTTCCATCCAAACTGTTTAAACTTTAAAGCGAATAATGGAATTTCTGCTACTAGTAAGTAAGACATTACGATACTATAAACAATTAAGCCGTTATAGTTAAGTACATAGTCTTTGTATTCTGGTTGAAATGCCGCTATTAAAGGGAGGGAAGCAACCACCATTCCATTGGCTGGAGTTGGAACACCGATAAAAGAGGTACTTTGTCTTGTATCAATGTTGAATTTAGCAAGGCGAAGTGCCGAAAAAACAGCCAGTGAAAAAGCAATGTATGGCTTATGGAAACCTAACAAACCCGTTGTGCAGTAACCTGAGCAGGAGTTTTCGAGTAAATGCAACATCATAAAAGCAGGAAGAACTCCAAAAGTTACCATATCGGCAAGAGAGTCTAGTTCTTTTCCTATCGGAGACATCGCATTGAGGATACGTGCCAGAAAACCGTCTAACCAGTCACAAACTAAGGCAATACCAATTAAGTAAGATGCGGTTAACAAGTCTCCCTTTAAGGTAAGTAAAATCCCAAAACATCCACAAAGTAAGTTACCACAAGTGAGAGCATTGGGGATGTGTTTTTTTATTTCGTTCATTGTTACGTGAATTAAATAGCTTTAATGAAAGAGTTATGTTTTTTTTCGAAACCAATCGTGGTGGTTGGGCCATGGCCAGGATAAACAACGGTATCGTCACTTAATTGGTATAGCTTGGTACGAATACTTTTTTCTAAATCAGGAAAACTACACAAAGGAAAATCAGTTCTCCCAATGCTACCTCTAAAGAGGACATCGCCACTCAGACAGATTTTTTGCTCACGATTCAAAAAGGCAACATGACCTGGAGCATGCCCAGGGACGAATAGAATTTCAAAGCTACTTGTTCCAAAGGTAACAGTATCTCCTTCTTCTAGGAAAACATCCACCGTTGAACCCTCATAATTTGGGAAACCGTAATAGTCCGCACGACTAGACGCATTTTCTAGCAAGGGTAAATCATTTTTATGTAAATGGAGTTTTACCCCGTAAGTTCGTTTTACAAACTCATTACCCAATACGTGGTCAATATGAGCATGGGTATTGAGTAAATGAACAACTTTTAGACCTTCGCTTTCAATATATTCTTTTAGCTCTTTTCGTTCTTCGTAATTATGACAACCTGGGTCAATGATGACACATTCCTTGGTTTCGTCACTTACAACATACGTGTTTTCTGAGAAAGGATTGAAGGTGAATGTTTCTATGTGAATCATAAAAGGGAGTGGTGAATGTTGAATGATGAATTTTGGATGAGGGTACTAAAGCACCTTTGTGTTAAGCATACATTAAAAACATGGTTGGTTTTTTGTGTAAGTCTGGTTTATTCTTTTTCCAATCTGCAATTGTTTTGGTCTGAATAAATTCATCCGAACCTGTTACATTACAAGCGATACACAATAAGGTACTTGGATTACAGGTTGCCAGTAAATCATCCAAGAATGGATTATTTCTGAAAGGCGTTTCCATGAAAATCTGGGTTTGCTGTTTCATCGCAGCACTTTCTAGGGAACGAATTGCTTTTAGTTTTTGGGCTTTGTCAATGGGTAAATATCCATGAAAAATAAAGGATTGTCCCGAAAAACCAGAAGCCATCAGTGCCAATAGGATAGAAGAAGGCCCTACCAATGGACACACTTTGATACCCATCTCGTGGGCTACTTTAACTGCCAAAGCCCCTGGGTCAGCAACCCCTGGACATCCTGCTTCGGACATGACCCCAATGGGTTCTCCCGCAGGAATTTCCTTTAAATACTTTTTGATTTGGTCACTACTTGTGTCTTTATGCACTTCATAAAAATGCAAATTATCGATTACTTTTCCGACTTTTAGGTCACTAATACATCGGCGAGCAGTACGGATATTTTCCACAAAGTAGTAATCAGTCGTACTGACAACCTCTTTGATTTGAGGACTAAGAACAGACTGGCTCGTTTCTGGAGCAAGAACTGTTGGGATTAAATAAAGCATTAATGAGATTGAATTATGAATTTGGCAAAGCTAAAGATAGTAAAATTACTAGAAAGCCTAGCTATTGATAAAATGGGTTACGGCTTCGATAAACTCTTTGGGTTTATCCGCTTGTACCCAATGTCCAGCACCTTCAATTTTTTCGATGGTATAGTTAGGGAATAATTCCCAAATTTTACGTTCGTCTTCGGGTTGAATGTAATGTGAGTTTGCACCTGCCAGAAATAGTACAGGTTTTTCGACAGGATGCTCGTGTTCTAACTCATGTCCAACCACGTCAATATTTTGCGTGATGACAGATAAATTAATTCGCCAGTCAAATTGATTGCCTTTTTCTGGATTTCTCCATAAATTTTTCAATAAAAATTGACGAACACCTTCTTGTTCTTCAAAACGCTTCAAATGTTCATTTGCTTCTGTTCTGCTAGCCAAGGTTTCCAGATTTACCGAGTTCAATCCTTGTAAAATCATGGT
>JALRIJ010000153.1 GCA_023255485.1 Flectobacillus sp. | reverse complement strand
CAAAGTGGAGGTTTACTATCCAGAATGCTAAGTCAAGATTTGACAAAATCAGAAAAACAAGGAGAGCTTTTTATGCAGAAAGCGGGAGCGAACTCTTTAGCAGACTTACGTAAAAAATCAGCTAAGGAACTACAAGAATTGAGTAATAATCAAGCGGTTGGTAGATTTGGAGTCACGCTGGATGGGTATGTGTTGCCAACTGATTTAATGGCTCATTTCAAACAAGGACGACAAAATCAAGTACCTATCATGACAGGCTGGGTAACGGGTGATGGTAGTTTCTTGGGTAATAACGCCATGTCGGTAGAAGCCTATAAAAATGAAGCAAAAAGCACTTATGGCGACAAATCTGATGAATTTCTTAGCCTATTCCCTGCCAACAGCGACGACGAAGTGCAAACAGCCAAAAAGAAATTGACTTTACTCGGTTTTGCAGGAATGCCTGCTCATTTATTAGCAGGATTTAATCGTCAACCAAGCTATTTGTACCAGTTTAGCCATGTGCCAGTGGACAAGCCAAACTTCCCCAACTACGGAGCGTTCCATACTTCGGAAGTGCCGTTTAGTCTTCATACCCTACATACGTGGAACAGACCGTGGCGAGCATCAGATAAGACCGTTGAAAATACGATGTCGTCGTATTGGGTAAATTTTGCAAAAACGGGTAATCCCAATGGCGAAAACTTACCAACTTGGAACACCTATAACAAACAGACTGGGGCAATTTTGTCTATTAATGAAAAAACAAATTTGGAAATGGGGCTTTTCAAAAAAGAGTTTGATTTCTTAGAAATGAATCAGAAGAATTAGACAAAGGTTACTTAAATACGCATACATCTAGCATTAAAATTAAACCTTCCACTTAGTGAGTGAATCAATTCACTCACTAAGTGGAAGGTTCAAATAGCTCCATGAACTACGGTGTTAAATCCAACATTTAACACCCAAAATTCAGTATTTTTATTACCTTCTCAAATTATCACAAATGATAGCCGTTGCAATGCCTGCATTGAGTGATTCTGCTCCTCCAAATTTTGGAATCGTAATTTTATCACTTACCAATGCTTCTACCGCTGCCGAAATCCCATTTGCTTCATTACCAATCACGATATAACCCGACGCCGCAAAATCTGTTTTGTGTACGTTTTCTGCATTTAAAAATGTTCCGTAAATTTTGGTATGACCCTGCTTTGCCAAAAAACTAGGTAAGTCGGTATAAAACAACGAAACCCGTGTAAACGAACCCATCGTGGACGAGATTACTTTCGGATTATAGACATCCACCGTAGCATTAGAACAGATAATTTTATGTATTCCGTACCAGTCAGCAATACGAATAATCGTTCCTAAATTACCCGGGTCACGAATATCATCCAGTACCAAGGCATATTCTTGAGCATTCACTAATAATTCTGAATTACTTTTCGTTTTAGCAACAGCAAGAGCGGCATTATTACTCGAAAAAGTACCCACTCGTTCTAATTCCGCTTGGGTAACGATTTCAGGTGCCAGAGGTTGTTTCTCTAAAATAGTCTTATTTTCTTTGTAGAACTCATCAGTTACGAATAATAATTCGAGTTCAAAACTAGAATTTAGCAATTCCAGTACACTTTTTGCACCCTCTACGGTAAAGGCTCCATATTCTTGACGGAATTTCTTTTGCTGAAGAGCGTTAATATATTTTTGTTGATTCTTGGAAAGCATAGTTTTTAATATGTAATGTGTAACGGATAATGATTAATGTGTAATAGATAATGCGTAATTTTATGGGAGTAAACGTGATTTTCCAATGACCAAATGTGTAACAACCACTCTTTTTTTGAATTAATCCTTCATCATTACACATCACGCATTCATCATTAACAACTGTTTATTTTGAAGAAAAAGCTAGTACATATATTTCTTTTTTTCTCGCTCATCGCTTTGCAGGCCTGTAGTCTCAAAGGAACCTTGAGCGACCCCTTACTATATTCTCAGAATTTCAGAGGAAACAAAATTGTTTCGTCCGAAACCCTCGAGCCTTTATTGCCTCAAAAGCCTAACAAGAAAATCCTTAAAACGCCCATTACGCCAGGCTTATATTTCTACCAACTTTTTGCTCAAAAATGGCCGACTCAAAAAATAAGATGGCAAAGCGAGCTTACAAAGTTACAGGAGGATTATGACCTTAAAACAAAAAACCTCGATTATTCTTCGGAAGAGTTGGCAAAACTAGCCACAAAAAAAGAAAAGAAGGTTCAGAAATTAACTCGCTGTATCAACGAAGGGAACTGGTGGATGCGAACATTAGGCGAAGCTCCGTCCTATTTCTTTGAGCAAGATGCAGAAAAAAACGTCGAAAAAATTGCCACATATCTCAAAAATCATGGCTTTTTCAATTATAAAGTTGCCTACAAGAAAGACAGTATTTTCTTTCAAAGACGCAGTGTAGCAGTTACCTACCTCATCAACGAAGGGGTCTATTACCCCATCAAACGCAATGATTCTTTGGTCATTAAAGATCCCCTTGTTCGTGAAATTCTGGAGAAAGAGCAAAAGAAGAGTGTGCTAAAAATCGGCGAACGTCTTAGTTTAGAAAATTATAATGCTGAAAAAGAACGCATAGAACAACTCCTTAAAAATCACGGGTATTATTATTTCTCGAAAGATAATATCAGCATCAAAATCAATGCGTTAGACACCGCTTATACCAAAGGGTTAGGGGTGGTAACTTACATTCCAAGCCCTGAAAGAACGCCTAAAAACCCTAATTACGCACGTCCCTACCCAATCAATTCGGTTCAGTTTATTGCCGATGGCTCATCGCCTAGCATTCCTTTACCCAAAATTGACACGGTAGAAAATAAAGGCATTCGTTACTTTTTTGTCAATAAACGCTATTCGACGGCTCTGCTAGATACCAAAATTGATATTCGAGCGGGGCAATTATACAGCCAAGCTAAGGTATTTGAAACGCAGAAAAAGCTCTATGGACTTGAACAATTTCAATTTACTCGTATCAATTTTGATACGCTGAAAGGGAATTTAAACACCACGATTTATGCCAAACCTTTAGATAAATACGAATTTTCGGTCGAAACAGGTGGAAGTGTCTTCGCAGGGGGAAGTCTCAATAAATTAGTGCCAGGGCCTTTTCTATCAACCTCTTATAAAGCTCGTAACCTTGGCGGTAGTGCCAATTCCCTAGAGACTAGTTTTCGCTTTGGATTTGAGGCTCAGGCAGGTTTTTTACGTCCAGATTCGGTCAATCGAAATTTAGAATTAGGTTTAAATACCTCCTTTATTCTTCCAGAAATTACGCTCCCGAATTTCATTGCAAGGGCTTTCGATAACTATTCGCCACAGACCAGAATTACCGTGGGGGCTGAACTCATTGGGCGACAAGAATACAACCGTTTTGGTTTCAAAATCGGAAGTAACTTTACTTGGAAACCCTCTGCCAATCAATACTGGCAGGTATCGTTGTTTGATGTTAACTTAATTAATACCTCCAAGCAAACCGTTGAATTTCAAGAGTATCTAAAAACCTTGGAGGCAGAAGGAAATAATTTAGGACGCAGTTTCAGACGCTCTTTTATTTCGAGCATGAGTACGACCTATACCTATACCGACAATCCGTACGGACAACTTAGTAACGGAAAGTATTTAAAACTGTATTTTGAAACCAGTGGAACGACCCTGAATTTATTACCCAATAACAAAATCGGCTTCCTCCGTACTCTTTTGGGCGATTCGTTACAGTTTTATCGCTACATCAAAGCCAGTGCCGATTACCGAAAATATATTCCTTTGAGTAGCAAAGGTAAATCGCTCTTAGCCTACCGCATCAACACGGGTTTTGCCTATGCTTATGGCGACGAACGAGAATTACCGTACGAGAAAAACTTCTTTATTGGTGGCCCCAATAGTTTAAGAGCTTGGCGACCAAGAGGCTTAGGGCCAGGTTCTTATAGCGGTTCATTCGATAACCCAGGAAGTATTATTCTGGAAACAAGTGCCGAATTTCGCTTTAAATTAATACACTTTTATGGCGATTTAAACGCTGCTCTATTCGTAGATGCAGGAAACGTCTGGCGTTTTGCGGGACAAAGTACGGCAGGACAAACAGGTAGTGATTTTCAATTCAATCGTTTTTACAAAGAAATAGCCGTCGGAACAGGCTTTGGACTTCGCTATGACCTTTCCTTTTTTGTAATTCGTTTCGACTGGGCAATAAAAGTATTAGATCCAGCCATGAAAGGCAATACATGGGTTTTGTTTAAAAACAACCTGAGCGACCCAACAAACCCCAACAACGCTTACCAAAATCCCTTAACCCTCAATTTTGGGATAGGTTACCCTTTCTGATTTGGGATTTTCAATTGGGTATTTCTTGATTTAATACCGAAGCTACTTATCTTTGCAAATCAATTAATTTGTAAGCGTTAAGGCTTTTTGCTTTAGGTAAAGTTTTACTTAAAATGGAGTCCATAAACTAAATTTATCAAATATGATTATCGAACCAAGAATGCGTGGCTTTATTTGCCTAACTGCCCATCCAGCAGGATGTGAGCAAAATGTTATTAATCAAATCAACTACGTAAAGTCGAAAGGATTAATCGAAGGTCCAAAAAAAGTGTTAGTCATTGGTGCATCCACAGGTTTTGGCTTGGCTTCAAGAATTACCAGTGCTTTTGGATCAAATGCAGCCACGATTGGTGTATATTTTGAGAAACCATCTGCTACTGGCAAAACGGGTTCTCCAGGTTGGTACAATACTGCCGCCTTCGAACAACAAGCTCACGAAGCAGGTTTGTATGCAAAAAGCATCAACGGCGATGCCTTTTCTAACGAAATTAAAGAAAAAACATTAGCCTTAATCAAAGCAGACTTAGGTCAGGTTGATTTGGTTATCTATAGCTTGGCTTCTCCTGTTAGAACCAACCCTAAAACAGGTATCACACACCGTTCGGTTTTGAAACCTATCGGACAAAACTTTACCAACAAAACCGTTGATTTCCATACAGGTATTGTTAGTACCGTTTCTATCGACCCTTGTTCTGAAGAAGATATTGCTAATACCGTTGCTGTAATGGGCGGTGAAGACTGGGCAATGTGGATAGATGCTCTAAAAAGCGAAGGTTTATTGGCAGAAGGTGCTTCAACAGTTGCCTACTCGTACATTGGACCAAAATTAACAGAACCTGTTTACCGTAAAGGAACAATCGGTCGTGCCAAAGATCACTTAGAAGCAACCGCTTTTGAAATTACAGATAGCTTAAAAGACATTAACGGAAAAGCTTTTGTTTCGGTAAACAAGGCATTAGTAACCCAAGCAAGTTCGGCAATTCCAGTGATTCCTCTATACATTTCATTGTTGTACAAAATCATGAAAGAGGAAGGTATTCACGAAGGATGTATCGAACAAATCCAACGTTTATACAGCGAACGCCTTTATACAGCAAACGGCGAAATCCCTGTGGATGAAGTAGGTAGAATCCGTATCGACGACTGGGAAATGCGTGAAGATGTGCAAGCAAAAGTAGCAGCTCTTTGGGAAGTAGCAACCACCGAAAACCTTTCAGAAATCGGTGATTTAGCGGGCTACAAAACTGATTTCTTAAACCTTTTCGGTTTTGGTTTTGAAGGCGTTGATTATACAGCCGACGTAAACGAAGTAGTAGAAGTATCAGGTTTGGTGTAACATATCATTACGCTGAATACGAAAAGGGTGTTAGGTCAAAAAGACTTAACACCTTTTTTATTGGTGCTTATAGCAGGAAAAAGAGAACAAAGAACGAAAAAAGAGCCTAAATTTTTGAAATAAAAAATTACTACGTCATAGATTGGCAGACCTAGCCCCTACTTTTGTTATGAAGTTAAGAGGAAAGAGGTCTAAACAGATTTATTATGTCCAAAATAGGATACATCGCACGTTATTCAATCATCATCAATAAACTTAGTTCGCATAAATATTGTACCTATCAGGAATTGGAAAATCATATTGAACGTGAACTAAATTTCCTTCAAACCCTTGATGATACACTCAACGTTGGTTTCTCGAAAAGAACCTTTGAGCGAGATAAAAAAGAAATCCGAAATATCTTTCAGATTAATATCGAATACTCTGCTAGTCGCAAAGGATATTACATCGAAGAAAATGAAGGACAACGCAATAATATCATGCAAAGCATGGAGTACTTTGAAGTTTTTAACTCACTGCAATTGGCACGAGGTATAAGTCCTCACTTGTTACTAGAAAATAGAAAGCCACAAGGCACCGAAAATTTACCAAAGCTGATTCATGCCATCAAAAAAAATACGCAAGTACGGTTTCGGTATCAGAAGTTTTCGGAAGGACAAGAAAGTGAAACCTTAATCGAACCCTATGCCTTAAAAGAATTTAAGTACCGTTGGTATTTGATTGGCAAAGATTGCAAAGATAACGCCATCAAACGATTTGCCTTAGACCGTCTATTTAACTTGGAAATCACGAAAAAAACCTTTGATTTTCCAGAAAACTATGACATCCAAGAAAGCTATCGCCACTGTTTTGGCATTATCAACCCTGAGAATGAAGAACCGCAAGAGATTATCTTAGCTTTTTCCCCTTTTCAAGGAAAATATATCAAAACATTGCCTTTGCACGAAAGCCAGCAAATTCTAGTTGATAACGAACAAGAACTTCGTGTTCGCCTTTACCTACGGATTACCCACGATTTTGTCATGGAAATCCTCTCACATTCGAGTAATGTGAAAGTATTAGCACCCGAAGTATTGGTCGAACGAGTGAAAAACGAATTACAAAATTCCCTGAATTTATACCTGTGATAGTTTTTTTTAGGTATGAGGTAGTAGGTATGAGGACGGAAAACGACTTGCTTCCGTATCATTAGCCAAAAGACAAAGAATATACAAGATATTAAACCTTTAAACTTATTTAACTATGAAAAATACACCTGTGCAAATTAATACAACACCTTAATTATTTTTATAACATACTCGTTTACGCCTCTTTTAAGACATTAACGTTCTACCCCTATTTTAATTTATGAATCTTAGTAAATAGTGAACACCTCAACTACATCCTTTAACGAAAACCAAACCATGAAATGACACTAATCAAAAACCTTGATGGGCTTTCTACAGCTGACATCAATCAAGAATTACACAACGGAGGAAAATTTGTCATATTCCAGTTTTGCATCTCCATTATTGTCCTCACCTTCAAACGCAGTAGCGACATTTATTTTATCAGAGCAGGAGAATCAACCACACGGCATAGCATTGGTTACACCCTACTAACCACGCTATTTGGATGGTGGGGTTTTCCATGGGGACCCATTTATAGTATTGGGGCCTTATACACCAATTTGTCAGGTGGTAAAGACATCACACACGACGTTTTAGCCTCGATTAATAGCCCTGAATAATAAAAAAGGTCATAAATTAAGCGAGTATTTTCTTAATTTATGACCTTTATCTTTTCTCATGGTTAGACTGGAGATAAAACAATAAGGAGAAAAAATGACATAACTAATCAGGAATGAAAATAACTGCTTATAAAATTGGCTATTCTGGTAAAAAAGACCCTGATAGAGTCAGATACTAGGATTAAAAATCCTCTTTATTTATACTTCGAGATGCCCTGCGGAACATCTCGAAGAGTAGGGTCCTTTGTACGAATTGGAAGTAGCTCTACGAAAATTGAACACCAGCACTGACTTTGAATTTTCTAAGAATGTACCAACCATAG
>JALRIJ010000152.1 GCA_023255485.1 Flectobacillus sp. | reverse complement strand
AAGCGTAGCTTCGGTTGAGTCATTCAATTTCCCGAAAGAAGCCGTTGCAATTTTGCCAGCTTCTGCCGTAGAACCTGATTCTTTCTTTTTGTCACAAGCGACAAAAAGGGTGGTCGCCAATAGACCCGCTACTAAAAAGTGTCTTTTTTTCATTGTTGTTTGGTATAAATTGTTGTTTTTGGAATACGGTTTTTAAAGATGATGGATTTTGAATGTTGGATTTTGAATTAGGGCTGTACAAAAGTAATCCAACATTTAACATTCAAAATTCAACATCATTCATTACTCAGTTTTTTCAACTCTTTTTTACTCACTTTAAAAATTGTTCCGTGTCTTGTTCCTTTGGGGAAGGAGATACTGTCTGAAATGTCCGTCCATGTTTTAAGGTCGGATGATTTTATGGCTCCCATTTTATGGCGAGTATATTGGTCATAATAGACAATCCATTCGTTTCCGATTTTTATGGCTGTTGGCCCTTCTACCCAGTTGGTACTAATAGGGGCAGAGGCAGCCGAAAAGGGTTCGCTTAAACTTTTGCTATAAGCAATCTTGATGTTTTTCTGAACAGGAAACTTCGTTTCATCCTTCAAGAACATAACGTACTGGTCTTTGTCCTTTACGATGGTCGCATCAATGACGTTAAAGTCGGGGTCATAAAATAATTTAGTCGGACTAAAGGTTTTAAAATCTTTGGTCGAAACGCTATACATACGGTGGTTGTATTTGCCATCGCCTTTTCCTTCTTCTTTGCTCACAAATCTATCAGGAATCGTTGTTGCCCAGAAAATAACATATTCCTGTGTTTTTTCATCGTATTGTAATTCAGGAGCCCAACAATTCATAGCAGTTGGTTCGTGAGCCATTACAGGAATAAACTGCTGTTCTGACCAGTGGATTAAATCTTTAGAACGAGCGTAACCGATACCTTTGTCTTGCCAAGAAACCGTCCAAACCATGTGATAATACCCATCTTTTCCTTTCAAGATATTTGGGTCACGCATGAGTTTATCTTTACTAACGGTTGGTTTCAAGAAAGAACTGTCATTTTTTAAAGCCGTAAAATGTAGTCCGTCCGTACTCGATGCCAAATGTAAGCCATCTAGTCCGTTACCTTTAAAGTAGCAGAATAAGTAGGCCTCTTTTTGTGCCAATGATGCGAGCGAAATTAGGCTGAATAAGCTTATTACAAGTATTTTTTTCATCTGAGTATAATGTTCAGTTATTTTTAAAGGTATCAGATTGGGACACATAGTCGGAACGCCTCGGGCAACGGTTGCAATCATACCTCTGTGTTTCAAACTTTTTTGGCATGGGCGTTTCATGAAATGTATTATTCTCAATGTTATATTTTGAATGATGATTTTTGGATTTATAGGTAATGATTGTAAGGAATTAACCATTCGTGTGTTTTATCCAACATCCAAAATCCAACATCCAAAATTCACCATTACATTACTACGCTTTATTTTTTAAGTTCGACCCCTTTATGCGTTGGGATTACCTGCTGAATACTACCGTCGGCATTGAAGGTCATTTTATCAATACAAAGCTCTCGGTTATATCCTGCGGCTCTTCCCATGTTGATACCGTCAGGAAAAGAGAAACGGTGATAAACGATATACCATTCGTCTTTCCCCGGAATTTGGAGAATCGAGTTATGCCCTGTTCCATAAATGCCTTGGCTTGGGTCTTTGGCAATCACCAAGTTATTTTGGGGAATTTCAATAGGGCCAAGTGGCGATTTAGAAGTACCATATCGTACTCGATAGTTTTCACTACGAGTATCATCTTCCGACCAAAGAAAGTAATATAATCCTTTGCGGTAAAAAACATACGTCCCTTCTCTGAAGGTCTTGTCAGGCGTGATAACCTTGAGGGTATTTTCCTTAATGGATACCATGTCGTCGTTTAACTCTGCACCTGCCATAAAA
Source organism: Flectobacillus sp. (assembly GCA_023255485.1). Classification (GTDB taxonomy): domain Bacteria; phylum Bacteroidota; class Bacteroidia; order Cytophagales; family Spirosomataceae; genus JALRIJ01. The sequence continues at coordinate 5,808 of JALRIJ010000152.1, read as the reverse complement.
CCATTACCCCAGTATAAGTAATTTTTCCCCGTTTTAGGGTCAGCAAAAACATCTTGGTCGATAATTTGTCCTCCTTTAATGCCGTTGGGTTTGGTGTCGATAAGTGGTTTTCCTAAGTCCACAAAAGGCCCTGTTGGGTTATCCGATACGGCAACACCGATTTTTTGAGCGGCAGTAAAATAGTAGAAGTACTTGTACTTTCCTTTAATTTTCTTTTCGATGATGGCAGGAGCCCACGCATTGCGTGTACCCCAAGCAACGTCTTTAGGTAAGTCAAGAATGACTCCTTCGTCCTTCCAATCTTTGAGGTTTTCAGACGAAAATGTTTTGAAATATGTCCCTGACCAATCAGTAAAACCGTCGCTAGTAGGGTAGATATAGTACTTTTTCGTTTTGTTAGCATACAGAATATCAGGGTCTGCGTAATAACCTTCCAAGACAGGGTTGTTATTTAATTCAGGAAAACCTACGGGTTTGCCCCATTTGCTGAATAATGTTTTTAGTTCGCTACGAGTGATAGGCAAAATTGTACCATGACGAGGATGGAAATTCATTTTTACCACACTGTCAATAACTGTGAATTTCTGTAAGTCCTTGCTTTGTGAAAATTGAAATCCATGAGCCTTGAATAAATCATAGATAAGCGTGTAGTTGTCTGAATGATTTACTTTAAAAATACTCGAACCCTCAACGTCTTCTTTCGTCGGTTGAATATAGCGTTCGTCTTCTTGCCAATTTCCAGAAGTTAGTGATTTAGTCGTGGCAACTTTTAAGCCAGCACCGTCTTTATTTCCTGTTTTACGGAACAAATAGTAAAGACTATCTTTCTGAATAATGTCGCCATCAATACAGAAATCTCCCGATTTAGGAATAAACAAAGGCTTAGGTTCTCCTTCTAAATCCGTAAAGTCGGCATTGGCATAAGCGTAGTAAATGACATCGTTTTGGTTTCCATATTTCATCGACCAGTAAACCAAATACTTTCCTGCCGCTACATCGAAAATCGTTTGTGGAGCCCAGACACGCTTTAGGTCTTCTTGATTTTTATATTTTTGTTGAATATTGATAACCTTAGATGTCCAGTTAATTAGGTCAGTTGATTTGAGTAAGACCATCGCACGGTTAGAATCCCAGCCTTTTGACGAAACCATATCCGTTGCAACCATGTAATAGGTTTTTCCATCTTGTCCACGTAAAATGTGAGGGTCACGTACACCACCCGAAGAACTTATGATTTTGGAATCAATCACCGCATTGTTATTATTGAGGGCAAGGTAATTATAGCCATCGGCACTAACGGCAAAGCGAATCGCTTCTTCTTCGATTTTGTTTCCTGTAAAGTAAACGAACAAATACGCTACTTTATCCTTTTCAGCTACCTTGGGGGGAGCTTGAGCTGAGAGTGTTCGTGCTAAGCTACAAAGCACTAAAAAAACAACTGTTTTTTTGAATACATTCATGTTAACTTTCTGATTTTGTGGGTTTTATCTTTTAAGTCCTATTTCGTTTTTATTCTAAAGACAGTAAAAGAGTAAGCAGGCAATTCTACTGGCAATACTTCGCTGATAGTACAAGTTATTTCTTGAGGCGTTACACTTTTTTCCTCTGGTTTTCCTTGCAATACAATTTTTGTGGCCTGACTATCAAAGGCAATATTTAATCCTTTTAGGTCAATACTCGTATTGACTACAAGAGGTAATAGGTTGACCAATTTTACAATTAAGTCTTTTGTAGTAGCATCACGCACTATCGAGATGGATACTCGTTTTTTGACAGCATCCTGATTATTCGATAAGGAAAGCTGACTTGGAATGTATTCGTTGCCAGCGTGTTGTCCGAAGGCTTTTTGGACGTAATAGCTTGGTGTTAAATTGATGTTTTCATTATTGAAAAAGATCATGTCTGTTCCCCATTGCGTATGCTTTTCTTTAGCGAGTAAAGGAGCGTAAGAGGCCATCGTTACCACATCTCCATTACGTTCCAAGGAAGTCATATAGGCTGCTTCTGCAAGAGCATTATAGAGTGTATTACCTCTGGAGGCGTATTCTCCTAGATATACTTTTGCTTTTGAACGGTCATAGCTATCGTAAAAATCTTGGTTATTGATAAACCACGAAGGTGATTCGTAATAATGTTCATCCACCATAGGAACATCTAATTTGGAAGCAATATCCCATCCTTCTTGATAATCAGTTCCTTCGTGATTAGGCCCCACAGTTCCTATGACAGTGATTTCGGGATACTTCTTTTTGACAGCTTTAAAAATCAGCTCGAAGCGTTCTTCAAAAATATCGGTAATAAGGTCTTCGTTTCCGATGCCTAGGTATTTGAGATTAAAAGGTTGGGGATGTCCTGCTTCTGCTCGTAATTTTCCCCATTTAGAAGTAACAGAGCCGTTGGCATATTCAATTAAATCAAGTACATCTTGGATATAGTCGTCCATGTCGCAAAGAGGAATACCTCCTTGTTGACCAGCTCCACCTGTAGCAGAGTTCTGGCACGGGACACCTGCCGCTAATACGGGAAGAGGAACTGCCCCTATGTCTTCACAGAATTGGAAAAACTCAAAATATCCCAAACCTGCTGATTGATGATAGCCCCAAAGGTTACGTTGAGGTTTGCGGGCTTCAAGAGGTCCAATGGTGTTTTTCCAGCGATAGATATTTCCCAGACCATCGCCATGAGCCACACAGCCTCCTGGAAAACGCATGAATCGAGGTTTAATTGCTGCAATAGTTTCCGCCAAATCGGCACGGAGTCCATTTTTACGATTTTTAAATGTTTTTTGAGGAAATAAAGAAATCATATCCAAAGCGATGCTTCCTGTTGCTTGTGGAATAATTTCGAGTCGTGCATCAACCACATTTTCTTTGGATACAAGTACGGTGGTGTATTTTTTCCACTGTTTCCCAATTCCTTTGATATTGGTTGTTGCATAGACTTCTCCTTTAGAGCCAATCAGTCGAATGAGTAACTGTTTGGTAGTTGTACTGCGGGCAAAGAGAGAAAAATCGTAGCTATCTCCTGCTTTTATGGAGATGCCATCAAAGCCTTCATTGACCAACCCTGTTCCCACTTGGTCAATATTTAGGAGGGCATAATGTTTGTTATTGGGATGAATCGCCGAAATCGTGTCGATATTAAAGGTTGCATGGTTGCCATTTAAGCTCCAAGCTTTGGTACTATTCCAACTCTTGTCTTTACCTTCTTTATCACTCAAGGCGTATTCAAAGCCACGGTTTTGGATTAATTCACCGTATAATCCGCCATCAGCAGCATAATTAATATCTTCGAAGAAAACTCCCAATAAGAGGTCGCTAATACTTTTTTTCTGAGCATTCTGGACACTCACTTGAGCAGTTACTGATTTGAGTGAGCCAAAGCGGTCTGCATCTGTTTTGTAGGTTTCGTTATAACGTTGTTGTTTTAGGGAAAAGAATTGTTGTGCTTTTATTAAGCCATCAATAAGACTCCAAGGTACTTTTTTGATTACCCCAGTTTCCGAGTTTCCATCAATGAGGATGGTAGAACGTTGGTTTTTCAGTTCGTTCAATGCAATCACCTGAGGCGATGTGTAGGTTTTAAAGTCCTTCGTTGTGCAACGATAGGCTGTTTGGGAAGGAGTAGTGCTTAGCCATGTGATGGCATAATTATCCTTGAGTGGGTCATACGTGATGTCTAGTTTTAAGCAGTTGTTCCCAGTCATTGCCTCTGGATACGACTGTCGTCCCCACTGAACAAGGTCTTTAGAAGAGGCATGGGCAAAAACAGCATCTCTATTATTTAGACTCCAGATACAATGCCATAGTCCTTGTTTGTCTAAAAATAAGAAAGGAGAGAACATCTTTTTCTCTGCATTCCATCGTCCATAATCACACATCATGAAGGTGTGTTCTGGGCCTATGGCGTGCCAAGTTGTTTTATCTAAACTCCAAGCAAAATGTAATCCATTTGGTCTATTATCGTTGGTATATGAAAAGACATAGGCCGAATCTGGTTGATTCGCAAACAAACGAAAGGTATATAGTCCTATCAGAATCAGACTTAATGTGATACGTTTTTTCATACTTAATAATTACTCAATGACGAATAGAAATAAGACATTTAATGTTAAATAGTCTAACAGTTGGTATCGTATTTATACCAACTGTTAGGAGATGAGGAGGACAATTTACTTGAGTGTACACTAGCGAATGTCTAGCAACCTTGTCCATAATACGCATTCACACCATGCTTACGCTCGTAGTGTTTCAGACGCAAGGTATCTTTAATTCTTGGTGTATTTGGATTGATTTGTAGGGTTAAATAAGCCATACGAGCTACTTCTTCCAATACTGCGGCATTATAAACAGATTTTTCAGCCGTTTTTCCCCAAGTGAAAGGGCCATGATTTTGTAATAAAACCATTTCCATTTCTTTGTGCGAAAGTCCTTTTTCTTCAAATACGCCAAAGATTTGATTACCCGTTTCGTATTCGTAGTCACCTTCAATCATGGCATCCGAAAGGGCAGGAGCACAAGGGATGTCACGGTGTGTGTGGTCTGCATGGGTTGTTCCAAAAATTGGAATATCCATTCCTGCTTGAGCCCAAGCTACAGCGTGTGTACTGTGTGTGTGGGTAATGCCGCCAATATCGCTCCATGTTTTGTACAATAGAGCATGTGTTTTTGTATCGGAAGATGGACGCATTGTTCCTTCTACTACTTTCGCATCAAAGTCCATAATAACGATGTCTTCTGCCTTTAAAAATTCGTAAGGCACACCACTTGGTTTGATAGCGAATACCCCTTTTTCTCTGTCCACAGCACTCACGTTTCCGAAAGTGAATAATACTAAATTAAGTTTTGGAAGCATCATATTGGCTTCAAAACATTCTTCTTTAAGCGATTTGTACATGATTTTATTTTTTGAATTTTAAAGTAAGTACCCCGACATATTTAACCTCATAGACACATAGAAAACATAGTTTTGTGAAGATTTGGTAATCAACTACTTATGGTTATTGTATTTCTATGTGATTCTTAAAATAAATGTGTCCGATTACTTACAAGGAATTAGTTAGCTAAACCCATAAGGTTTTGGTTGAAATTCTGTTGATAAGGTGGTTATGAGCTAAATTTTCACATCAAGTTATTTTGTCCCACTCCTTACTGAAATAATATTCTATTTAACAGAATTGTATTTCTGTTAGCGTTTTTAACTCATAGACCTTAGACTTATACACTGATTTATTGCGTTAATTTAATATAAGTAGGGGCGTTTCTATCGCAGGTGATTTCGCCATCTTTATATTGTAATTCAGCGACTTGAATAGAGGAACGTCTTTGCTCAAAACCGCCTAGTTTTTCTTTTCCTTTGGTACGGCCAGGGTGGGTAAAGTAAAAAATATAGGCTTTGTCATGATTGACCACTACGTCGGCATGACCACCTATTACCCCGTCGTCGAGCCCTGTGCCTGCTTCTCCCAAAATGGTATTGGCTTGTTTTTTCCACGTAACCAAGTCATCTGACGAATACACGCCAAGTCCTTTCCACGGGTCATTAATAAGCCAATATTTATCTTTCCAACGAAATACTTTTGGTCCTTCACCACGGTCGCCAATGGCCTTTCCTTTTTCTGTCCAGTGATATAAATCGTCGCTCTCGGCGTAGTAAGTTGATTTTTTATCTCGTTCGTTGTTGTACCACATTCCCCATTTTTTGTTGGGAAGTCGAAAGACTGCTGCATCAATTACTTTGTCAGAAGCCAGTTTTAAGGTAGATTCATAATGCCAATCCATCAAATTTTTACTAGTCAAATGTAAGATG
>JALRIJ010000151.1 GCA_023255485.1 Flectobacillus sp. | reverse complement strand
CGCATATAGGTGAGTTTAGCAGTGTTTCAACGGTTTATGAACAACTTTATACGGATATTTTTGGGGCAGGATTAAAACCCAAAAATCAAGTGAGAGAAGTGTATAAGCATTGGGTTGATTTAACTTCTCCAGAAAACATTACGGATATTTTAGTAGAAGTTGAATAAGGTTTGAGAAAAACAAAAAGGCTGTTCCAACGTATCGGAACAGCCTTTTTTATGCAAAATAAGATTGCTTATTTTTGAACTTTAACGTCAAATGTAATAGTGCCAGATGTTGTCGCATCAGGAATACTTGTTACTTTGATTAAGCCTTTTTTACCTCTACCATTTAAGAAAGCATAAATACCACCAGAAGTTACAGTAATTGATTGAGGAGCTGCACTTGTTACTGCAAGAGCGGCAAGAGTAGCATCGGTTGCATTTGTAAAGTCAGCAGATGAAGCTGCAACGAAATAAGTAGCAGAACCACCACCCGTATAAGAACCAGCACAGTCTGTAGCAGCACCAGCAGTTGTACCTAAGCCAAAACTAGCACTTCTAGCAGGGTTCGACATCAACGTTGGTTTTGCCGTAGCACCAACTACTGCATAAGTAACGTCAACGTACTTCATGTTTGAGTCAAGGTCACAAACCTTATAAACGTCACCTGTTGCGGTAGAAACTCGTGAACCAGCTGCATTTAATTGAGCTCCTAATAGAATTGAAGGCCATGAAGCCACTTGTCCATCCGCAGAAACGTTGACCACTAACGTTTTACGAGTTACGTTGTTTCCTGATTTTGTAACATCATCCGACGTACTTGTGTTATCATATACGTCGAAGTGGATATATACTTTTCCAGAAGTAGGAGAAACCGTATAGTCGATTGTTTGTGTTTGCTCGTCTTTGTTTTTCAACTTGATTTCAAACAAAGGAGTTGCTCCTGTTGCACGATAGTTAGCTTTATCAGAAACATACACACGCATAATTCTTGGTTTGCCCCCTAGTGCTGTTTTTTTGATTAATAACGAAACGTTGACATTGTCTCCGCTAGCTGCTACTACAGAACCTGTTGAGTTAATGGTAGCGTCAGTAAACGAAATATCTAGTCCACCATTTGCTACTGGTAATGTATTATCAACTGTAGTTGGTTGAACATCGGGCGTTACAGCACATGATGTGATAAATGCTACTACAAAGGCAAGTAATAAATACGATAGTTTTTTCATGATTTTTACTAAAATTAAAGAGAAATAAAAGAGGGATTATGATTATTACAAATATCCTGTATTCTTTATACGTATAGATAACGTCAAAGTAACGTACTTGTTGTTAACATAGAAGGCTTCGTATCAAACGAAGCCTTTCATGTTAACTATAACTAATAGATAAGGTAGTTATTATTTTGCTAATTCCGCATTTAAGGCTTCTGCTTCCGAAGGAATTACGTTGAATTCAACCGCTTTTTTCTCACCTTTGAATGCCTCTCTTGGTTTGATACTCAAGATTTGGAATAATTCTTTATCCGAATTCACCGCAGGGTTTGGCGTTGTTAATAAAACATCTCCTGAGAAAATAGAGTTAGCTCCTGCCATAAAACAGAATGCTTGTCCTTCATAAGACATATCTAGACGTCCTGCTGATAAACGTACCAATGATTTTGGCATCAAGATACGAGCCGTAGCAATCGTTCTAACCATATCCCAGATAGAAGCTGGCTCTTGTTCTCCTAGTGGCGTTCCTTTAATAGGTACTAAGTTGTTGATAGGCACCGAATCAGGATGTTGTGGCATGTTTGCTAAGGTCTTTAACATTCCAATACGGTCTTGATCTGATTCTCCTAAGCCGATGATACCACCCGAACAAACAGAAAGTTTTGCCTGACGTACATTTTCGATGGTATTCAAACGGTCGTCGAATGTACGAGTAGAAATAACATCACTGTAATTTTCTTCGCTAGTATCGACGTTATGGTTGTAGGCATATAAGCCTGCTGCTTTCAATTTTTGAGCTTGTTCGGCAGTTAGCATACCCAAGGTACAACAAACTTCCATACCGATAGCATTAACGCCTTTTACCATTTCCAAGACATTGTCAAAGTCACGGTTATCACGTACTTCACGCCACGCAGCACCCATACAGAAGCGAGAGCTACCAGCATCTTTTGCACGTTCTGCGGCAGCTAATACTTCGTCAACTTGCATTAACTTCTGCACTTTTACATCGGTATGATAACGAGCTGCTTGCGAACAGTATGAACAATCTTCTGGACAGCCTCCTGTTTTAATCGACAATAAGGTACTAATTTGTACTTCTTGTGGGTCGTGGTATTGACGGTGTACCGTTGCGGCACGATATACTAATTCTAAAAATGGGAGATTATAAATCTCATCAATTTCTTCTCTTGTCCAGTTGTTACGAATCATAATTTTCGACGAAATCTTCAATCGTGTTATGTTAATGTTAGTCAAAATTAAAAAGGACTTCCCGTTATACCAAACAAGAAGCCCTTTTTATGAGTGATGTCGCCATTATTTGGCTAGGTTAAATTATTTCATCTCTAAAGTAAATGGCATTAATGCCATGTATCCTTCACGACTTTTTAACTCTTTTAATTCTTTGGCATACGGAGCTAATTCGCCTAGTTGCATGGTGAAAATCTTTTCTTCCAGCTCTTCCTGTTTGTTCTCAAAGATTTTTTCCATGAATGATTTCGGAGAAGGGAAGTAGGTTGTGCTATATTCTCCTTCTTTGATTTTTACTTTTTTAGCAGCTAATTGAACGGCCGTTTGTAAATTTCCTAACACATCTACAAGACCATTTTCTTTTGCTTGTAATCCTGTCCAAACTCGTCCACCTGCCAATGATTTTAATTTTTCAAGAGGCATTTTACGTCCCTTAGCGGCTTTACTTGTGAACGATTCATAACCCATATTGACGTTATTTTGAAAAAATGTTTTCTCAAAATCAGTCAATTCTCGAGTTACCGATGGGAAATCAGAATGAGCATTGGTATTTACTCGGTCAGTAGTAATGCCGAGCTTATTTTTCAAGAAATTACTAAAGTTGAAAAATTGGGCAAAAATACCGATGGAGCCTGTAATGGTTGTTGGCTCAGCTACAATGGTATCGGCGGCCATAGCCATGTAGTAACCACCCGAAGCCGCATAGTCTGCCATCGAAGCAATTACTGGTTTTACTTTCTTGGCTAAATTGATTTCGTGCCACATCACATCCGATGCTAACGATGAACCACCTGGGCTATTGATACGCAATACGATGGCTTTCACCTTTTTATCATCTCTCGCTTTACGGAGTTCAGCAATGAAATCTTCTGAACCAATATTCCCATCAGTAGCTTTTGAGCCTTGAATCGTACCTTCTGCTACGACAATGGCAATTTGTTGGCTGTTGTTCTTGTCTTCTTTCTCAATTGATTTCGACTTTAGTAGTTTGGATAAACTGACAAAGTTGATTTTTTCATCTTGTTGTTCACGAATAGCACTTCTCAATGCCATTTCAAATTCGTCATAATAGCCAACATGCGTAACAAGTTTATTTGCTAAAGCTCCTTTAGGTTGAAAAGCGGCTAATTCGTCTGCTACTTTTTGAAGAGCCTCTGGGGTTGTGTTGCGAGCTTTGGCAATTTGAGCAAAAATATGATTGTTAATAGAAGTCATTAAAGAGGTGTATTGACTTCTGTTAGCATCACTCATGTTTTCACGGAGCATTGGTTCTACCGCCGATTTATATTCTCCTACTCTAAAGACAACAGGTTGAATATCAAGTTTGTCTAGTGCTCCTTTGAAGAAGGTCACTTCGGCACTAATCCCGTTGAAATCAAGTCCGCCTGCTGGATTTAAGTAAATTTTATCGGCTATGGAAGCTAGGTAATATCCCTTTTCTGAGTACGATTCTCCATAAGCATAGATGAATTTTCCTGACTTTTTGAAGTCGATAAGAGCATCTCTAATTTCTTCCAACTGGGCGTAACCCGTCATGGGGTATTGCGATTCAAGGAAAATACCTTTGATATTGCTGTCAGAAGCAGCGGCTTTTAGGGCTTCTCTGATTTGAACCATACCTATTTCTTCCGCTTTATCTGAGAAAGAGCCAGCTAAACTTTTTAACGGGTTAGCATCTTCGGGAGCATTCTCAATGATAGGGCCATTGAGGCTTAGGCGTAAGACTGATTTATCTTTTAGTGGCGTAAGTCCTTCACTAGAACTTACAGCGGAAGCAATTCCTACAAGTAGTAGGAAACTTACTATTCCAAATAGCACTAATGCCACAAGGCTTGCAAAAACGTATTTCAAAAATTGTTTCATGTATGAGCTTCTGAATATGATTTTCTGGTATTCTTAACTTGGATGTAGGGCGAGGGAACGTAAATTCACTAGCTTGCATCTTGAGGATTACCAATTTCTAAATGCTGAAATCAAATGTAAAAAAAAGATAGCACATTTAGAAAACTCTCGTGTTTAATGGGTAAACGAGCGGATAAAAGGCTCAGCTACCCGTTTAACTAAAAAAGGGAATCTCCGTTTGATGGAAGATTCCCTTTTTTTAATTCTGAGAACCGAAGAAATGAATCAGTTCATTGGATATTTTCTTGTCTTTTTCAAGCACCTGTAATTCGTAAGCCTCTTCTTCTTTGATTTCACTTTGGATACCTGCAATGGAAAGTTTTTGTTGAACTTCCTCTGCTTTCCCGAGTACATCAAAAGCGGCTACTGTTACAAGCTCTAAGCTTCATCCGAAAATATTGCGGTAATCTTCACGAGATTTTAAGATTACTTCATGAGCAGTTTCTCTTCCGTAAACTTCGTCAATATCAACCGCTACTTTTTCTTCTCCTGGAATATTTTTGTATGTCAAGAAGTAGTGAACCAAACGGTCAGTGATAGCTTTTGGACAGTCAGAAATATCAGTCCAGTTACCGTACATAGAGTCACCTTTCAATACGGCAATGATTTTGTCATCCGCTTCTCCTTTATCAATCATACGGATACCGCCGATTGGAATAGCTTGACAAATAATATCTCCGTGTGTGATTGTACGTTCAGAAAGAATCAAAATATCTAATGGGTCACCATCGCCACATTCGATTGTTTTTCCAGATTTTTCACGAGCTAATTCAGCGATACCATCTCCACAGTATGTTTGAGGAACAAAACCATAAAGAGCAGGAACGATGTTAGAGAATTTCTGAGGGCGGTCGATTTTTAAGTATCCCGTTTCCTTATCAATTTCATACTTTACAGTATCTGTTGATACGATTTCAATAAACGATGTAACAACATTTGGCATATCCTTTCCGATTTGGATACCATGCCAAGGGTGAGCTTTAAAAAAATTTCTTTGCATAATTTACTAGCAGTTTTTACTGCGAATGGGTCAGTCTGTTAGGTTGTTGTAGGTGAAATAACGATTTCATAGACCTTAAAGATTGACGATTCGGTTTTTGGATACTGATATAAAGTTTTGTAATATAATTTCCTGTAAATCTTCAACTCCTATTGCTAATAGTTCCGAAGTACGGGCAAATATACTTGAAATTGTGCAATTTTTATCGTCTGTTTCAAGAAATAAATACTTCTGAGGAATGATACTGAGTAAGCGGTAGGCATTGGACTTATCGTTCAGCAAAGCAGTCCCTAGAGAGAGGTAAAAACCGTGTTGTAATAGCTGTTTACAAATCTGCTCATTGGCATTAAATCCATGAACAATCAGGGGAATTGTAGGCTTTACTTTTTTCTTGATGGCGATTAGTTCGGAGTAAGCTCTTACGCAATGAATTATGAGTGGTTTTTGTAGTTTTTCGGCTAGTGTAATTTGCCATAAGAAAGCTTCTTCCTGTAAAGAAAAAGGGACATCACAAAGACGATCTAATCCACATTCGCCAACGAATAAAGCTTGAGGTTGCTTGAGGAGGATTTCCATTTGAACTTTATCGGCTTCAAAGGTTGCTGCATTAAGGTACCATGGGTGCATTCCTACGGAATAAAAAATTTGCCCTGTTGTAGAATAACAGGGCAAAGCATTGGGAAAGGGTTGTAAGATGTTCAACACTTGGATACCCGTGTTGACTGACTCAAAGTGATGCGTATGAAAATTAATCATCATGTAATGATTGGAATGGAGTTTAACGGTAGCTCTCTAAAACCATAATAAGCTGTTTCTGTTGGTTATATAAGAAAAGCTCTGCTCCCGAAATTTTATACTCTTTTACTTGTTCTAGGGTTTTTAAAAAACGATTTTCAGATTCGCTATCAGAGCACATCATTTTGGTACTAACAATGGAGTCAAAACGAAGGCTTTTTCCTGAAATATAGAGACTTCCCCGTAATGAATTGCATCCTCCAGAACCTGAGAAACTAGACAGATTCGGGTTGATAGTAATGTAAGCACTCTTATTTTCAGCATACATTATTTTTGTGCCTACCACATAGCGAGAAATAATCCATTGCGAAGCCAAGGGCAGCGAGTAACCCTTGCTAGCGTGTAAGGATGTTTCCATTGAGGCTTTTGAAGTAAATGCCACGGCGTTTGTAAAAAACATGGTGCATAAAAGTAGTAAGGTTGTGTGTTTGTAAAGCATGGTGTGTAAGGATGAAAAGTGTGGGAAAAGCCTCACAGAGGTTTTGTCAATTAACTTTGTAAATTTACAAAAACCCCAGAAATCAAAAAATAATAATGCCTGAAACCTTTTAATACTACTGCTATTTGTTAAATGATTGATAATCAGAATGTATTATCCTGTAATCCAATATCCTTTAGGTAATTTACTTAACAGCATGATAATTAATGTACTCACAACAATGGTAATGCTTGTTTGTAGTGAAATACCAATAATGGGATGTTTATAAATCCAGTTAATATGATACACCCTTGATAAATGACGGAGCACTAATTCATGAATCAAATAAATGCCATAGCTGTACTTATCAAAAATATTGGTTACTGTTGGTAGTATTTCTGTATTTAGCCAATGCTTAAAGGTTAGGAAAATCGCTACAGAGTCGATAATGATGTTTGGACTAAGGTAGTTATAAAAGTTACCTTGATACTTGCCTGCATGGGTCATTGTTTCATAATAGTTACCCAAGGTGGACAATAACCAAACGGAGATAAAAACGAAGGGATAAAACTTTTTATAGGCCGATGTATCAGCATTGCCCAAGGCATAGCCCGCCACATAATAGCCAATATATCCTCCAAAATTTTGTAAGTCAAATTTGATAGGAAAGCCCGTTATTTTAGTGATTAGTGGGAAAATGGAAGCAGAAATAAAACTTAGAAATAGGAAAAAATAAATTTCCTGTTGAGTTGCCGTTTTTAACCATCTGCTCAAATAAGGGGTCAGTAGATACATCCCTAAAATCATATACACAAACCACAGATGACCATATAGAACATCACCGCCTAGGTATTTTTGGATACATGTGCTGATAGAATTGGCTCGGTGTTCATAAAAAATACGATAGGCTAGATAGATACCAATCCAGATGGTGAATGGTAGCCACACTCTGGTAAAACGCTTTTGGAGAAAAGAACCCAAATTACCGTCGTAACGTCCTAAAAGTAAATAGCCAGATAACATGACAAAACAAGGAACAGCAAAAAAACCGAAGGAGTTAGTTAGGTTGCAAATCCAATACCACGACAGCGGAATGGTGTTGTAGTTAAAAATACCACCTCCAGAGGCATGTAGTAAAATGACAGAAAGAGTGGCTAATACTCGTAAATTTGTTACCCAAATTTGTTTTGGCATGATATTATCGTTTTTTTAC
>JALRIJ010000150.1 GCA_023255485.1 Flectobacillus sp. | reverse complement strand
CATTTACTTCGAGTTGTTTGGCGTTTCCTTCTTTCATTTTTACATCTAAAATAGAAGAACCACGTCCGCCATATTGTGCTGGAATTCCCCCTTTTATCAATTTTACGTCTTTTACCGCATCAGGATTAAAGACTGAGAAGAAGCCAAAAAGGTGAGAAGAATTATACACAGGTGCATCGTCCAAGAGAATCAAGTTCTGGTCGATACCACCCCCACGAACATTGAAGCCACTCGCCCCTTCACCCGCTGTTGTTACCCCAGGTAATAATTGAATGGCACGTACCAAATCGACTTCCCCTAAGAGAGCAGGGATTTTTTTAATGGTTTTCATCTCTACCCGATTTACAGACATTTCGACGGCTTTTACGTTGTTGTCTTCTTTTTCAGCTCGCACGACTACCTCTGCTAGTTCTTGCCCATCCTCTTGGAGTTCGATATTGAGTTCTACACTCTTGTCATTGAGTGTAACATTTTTAATGTTTTTGCGATAGCCAACAGAAGAGGCAACTAAGGTATAAGTTCCTTTAGGTAGGGTTAACGAGTAAAAGCCATAAGCATTGGTGGTTGTTCCGGTAAGTAATTCTTTGATGAAGATGGAAGCTCCGATTAATCCTTCCCCATTTTTGGCATCCTTTAGATAACCACTTACGGTGATTTTCTGGGCCTGCATACTAAGTGGAAATAGGAGTAATAGAAGGGTTCTTTGAATAAGTTTTTTCATGGAATTCAAAAATTGGTTATTTCTAACTGATGATAGTTTTTGCTAATCAATGGGTAATTACTTTTGATATATAACGAATGAAATTCAGATAAAGTTTGAAAAGTACAAATTTACCTTTTCTGAATGGACCGCTGACTCATTTTATGATAAACGGTCATGTCCTGCAACATAACGTATATTTTGAGACAATTGATTATTGATATTACCCCTATGCGTAAAGCTCAAATTCATGTTAAGTTTATTCAATATTTGTTTTGTTCTATTTTCTAAATTCCTCGGGAGAAATCTTCTTTTTGCATTTTTAGGATGTCTTTATTACCTAATGATAGTTTTTTCTATCGGAAATATATTGCATATGAATAGGTAATGTATTTCCGATTTTAATTTTTAATTTTTTTAGAAAAAGCCTATTTGTTGAGATGTTTTAAGGTGTATTGAATCTTTTGGGGTCTTCTTGGTGATGATTTACGTCAATAACTAGCTGTTAATCAAATAAATAAGTAATATATTGCCGAATGTAAAAATATTTTGTATTTATTTTTTAAATTCGGAAATATGTTACCGAATGGATTTTTTTATTCAAAAAAAACCTTACACCTTTGTTTCGAAAATGAGATAAATCATGGAATTAATACAGTTAGGACATATCATTCGTGACAAACGAAATGAGTTGGGACTTACCCAAGAAGTGCTGAGTCTTCAAAGTGACGTAGCAATCAAAACAATCCATTCGATTGAGTTGGGTAAAGCCAATCCGTCGATTAAAACACTTACTAAGTTGCTTGAAAGTTTACAGCTTTCACTCATTGTAATCAATAAGAAGATTAACTAATCAAACATAACATCATCAATTATCAATATCATGGAACAAGCTATTAGTTACGAACGAATTCCCACCATCATTTATAGTAATTCAGACGATGCTTCTCGTGCAGTAGCACAGGAAATTGCTGCTATTATTCGTAAGAAAGCCCTTGACGGACAACCTGCCATATTGGGTTTAGCAACAGGGTCAACTCCTAAAAAAGTATATGCTGAATTGATTAGAATGCACAAAGAGGAGGGACTTAGTTTCCAAAATGTAGTGACCTACAATTTGGATGAGTACTATCCAATGGAACCTGATGCCGTTCAGAGTTATGTACGTTTTATGCGTGAGCAGTTATTTGATCATATCGATATTCCCAAAGGAAATTGGCATGTGCCAGATGGTACACTTCCTTTAGAAAAAGTGGCTGATTTTTGTCGTGACTACGAAGCTCAAATTGAACGCTATGGTGGTTTAGATTTTCAATTATTAGGAATTGGACGTAACGGACATATTGGCTTTAACGAACCGGGGTCGTTGATTAATTCAAAAACCCGTCTGATGACCCTTGATTTAACTACTCGTGTAGATGCAGCAGGAGATTTTGGTGGACTAGCCAATGTTTCTAAAAAGGCAATCACGATGGGGATTCAAAAAATTATGCAAGCAAAACGTGTTGTATTACTTGCTTGGGGTGAACATAAAGCTCAAAACGTAGCCAAAGCCGTAGAAGGTGCGGTAACGGCTGATGTTCCTGCTTCTTGCTTACAGTTGCACGAAAATGCTTCGTTTATGATTGATACGGCAGCAGCAGCTCAGTTGACACGTATGAAAACACCTTGGTTGGTGGATAGCGTGAACTGGGACAAAGCGATGATTAAAAAAGCGGTCATCAACTTAGCTTTAGAAGTGAAAAAACCAGTGTTGAAATTAACCAATAGCGATTATAACGAAAATGGTTTGTCTGATTTGTTAGCGTTATACGGACAAGCGTATGACATTAACATCGAGGTGTTCAATAACTTACAACATACGATTACAGGATGGCCAGGTGGAAAACCTAATGCAGACGATTCTAACCGTCCAGAAAGAGCGTACCCAAATAAGAAAAAAGTCTTGATTTTTAGCCCGCACCCTGACGATGATATCATCTCAATGGGAGGTACATTCCAACGTTTACACGATCAAGGGCACGAAGTACACGTGGCCTATCAAACCTCTGGTAACATTGCTGTAGCAGATGATGAAGCCCTTCGTTTTGCAGAATTCGTAATTGATTTCAATAGTTCTTTTGAAGCCAATAATCCAGTAGCGAACCGAGTGTACAAAGAGGCGGTTCGTTTCTTGAAAAACAAAAAAGATTCAGAAGTAGATATTGCGGAAGTAAGAGAAATCAAAGGTTTGATTCGTCGTGGGGAAGCAAAAAATACATGCCGTTACGTAGGTATTCCGAAAGAACAAATACACTTCTTAGATTTACCGTTCTACGAAACAGGGATGGTACAGAAAAAACCATTGAGCGAAGAAGATATTCAGATTGTTGCTAATTTAATTGATGAAGTTCAACCACATCAGATTTATGCAGCAGGTGATTTGGCCGATCCACACGGAACCCACAAGGTTTGTTTAGATGCCATTATGGAGGCTGTACACCGCTTGAAACACCGTGAATTTATGAGTAATTGCTGGGTTTGGTTATACAAAGGAGCTTGGCAAGAATGGGACATTGACCAAATTGAAATGGCAGTGCCTATGTCACCAGACCAAGTATTGAAAAAACGTTATGGTATTTTCAAACACCAATCTCAAAAAGATGGTGTGCCTTTCCAAGGAACAGACGCTCGTGAATTCTGGCAACGTGCAGAAGACAGAAATCAAAACACGGCTGCCATTTATAACCAATTAGGTTTAGCTGAGTACGAGGCAATGGAAGCATTTGTTCGCTGGAGGTTCTAATCCAATAACCTAAGGCAATGATAAGTCATAACAATTATCCCACTTTATACAACAAACGAAAGGTTACTTAAACCATAAGCCTTTTGCAATTAGGTAAGGAATAAGAAGCCACAATAATCCTTTAATTAGGAAAAACAAGAACCCTGCTAGGCCCATTTTCTTGAGCCATGAGTAGGGTTCTTTGTTTGAAGAAGGGTTGGTTGACATATTTCGTTGGGTTTTCTTGAAAACGATAACTCGCTTTGAAATGTTTCATCAGAGGGCTTATTTATCCATAAAGTCGTCATTATTCCTTTTATTCTTGTGTGAGTAAACCAAACAGCAAGCTAATTCGTTAGTTCGACAGATGTGTATCAATCTTGGTATCCTGCTAATTACAACTTCAACTTGTTAAGATGAGAAAATCTTTCCTTATAGTCAACCTCTTTATTGGGCTTTGGTTGCTCTTTGCTCAAAGCTGTATGCGAATGCGTAAAAGCGATGTAGTTGCCCAACAAGAGTTTAGTCAATCGGGAGTAACTCTTAAAACAGCAACGGTTGATCTAGAAGGATTTCCCTTACACTATGCCCAAACAGGAAGTGACACGGCTCAGACGCTTCTGTTTGTGCACGGTTCTCCTGGTAGTTGGTCTGCTTTTGAAAATTACTTGAAAAACAAAGCCTTGCAAGCTCGTTATCGCATCATTTCGGTTGACCGCCCAGGTTTTGGCTATAGCGATTTTGGAGATGCTAAAAACCTAAGCGAACAAGCGAATATGATAGCGTTGTTTATGGATAAAATCAATAACCATCGTCCAATAACCATCGTAGGGCATAGCTTAGGAGGGCCTTTAGTCGTAAAGCTGACGGCTCTTCGTCCGCAGTATATAAAAGCAACGGTGGTTTTAGCAGGAGCGTTAGACCCCGCAGCAGAAGCTCCCGAAAAGTGGCGACCTTGGCTGTTTAAAACCCCTTTGAATTGGTTGATTCCTGGGGCATTACGACCAAGTAACCAAGAATTGTGGTTTTTGAAACAGGACTTACGAGAAATGACAGGCGATTACGCCAAAATCATTACGCCTGTTTATCTTTTTCATGGGAAAAAAGATATGCTCGTGCCTTACAGTAACGTGGCTTATGCCCAGCAAAAGTTGACGAACGCTCGTTTGGTGAGAGTAACTTCTTTTGAAAACGAAAATCATTTTATCGTCTGGACACAAGAAGCGACCATTACCCAATTTTTGTTAGTTTTATAGGGCTGCTCGGTAAAGATGCCCCTTGAAATATAGGTAATGGATGAAAGAGTGGACTCAAAATCCCAATTATTTTACGTAAATTGCAAACTATTTCAGTATCAATACAGCACTAAGAAGGACTTTTCGCTTGCTTAGTACAAAACGAATTCCTTTTCATTAAAGACCGATGACTAAGAACTTGTAAATTTAATTCGGTCTTTATGTTGCAAATTTTACTTTTTATGAATGAATAAAAGGTAACTCATGCACAAATTAGCTAGCTAATGTTATTTGAAAATTTGAATTTAATAGAGCCAATCCTCAAGGCTTTAAAAGAGGAGGGATACACCAAGCCAACACCCATTCAAGCACAGGCAATACCGCATATTTTAAACAAAAAAGACATCTTAGGATGTGCCCAAACGGGAACAGGAAAGACGGCAGCCTTTGCCATTCCAATGATTCAATTATTGAGTCAAGATAAAAGCACTTCGTTCCGTAATCGTCCTATCCGTGGTTTAATATTGACTCCTACTCGTGAGTTAGCCATCCAAATTGGCGAAAGCTTTGAGAGTTATGGCCGTTTTACCAATTTAAGACATCGTGTGATTTTTGGGGGAGTAAGTCAGCATCATCAAGTAGAAGCCCTTCGTAATGGGGTTGATATTTTGATTGCTACGCCAGGTCGTCTGTTAGACTTAATGAATCAAGGTTTTATCTCCTTGAGCCAGTTGACGTTTTTTGTGTTGGATGAAGCCGACCGTATGTTAGATATGGGGTTTGTACATGACGTAAAAAAGGTAATTACCAAATTGCCAGCCAAACGCCAGTCTTTGTTCTTCTCAGCAACCATGCCTCCTGCTATTGTAAAGTTGGCAGATAGTATTTTGGTAAACCCTGCCAAAGTAGAAGTAGCACCCGTTTCGAGTACCGCAGATACGATTAATCAAGTTGTTTATTTCATTGATAAAGTGAATAAATTAGCCTTGTTAATTGATTTGTTGAAGGACAAAAAAATCGAACGTGTCTTAGTTTTTACCCGTACCAAACACGGAGCGGATAAGGTGGTAAAAGACTTAGTAAAAGTGAATATTAATGCACAAGCAATTCACGGAAATAAGTCGCAAAATGCCCGTCAGAATGCACTGAATAATTTTAAAGCAAAAATCACTCGTGTGTTAGTAGCGACCGATATTGCGGCAAGAGGGATTGACATAAGCGAGTTGACGCACGTAATCAATTACGAATTACCCAATATTCCAGAATCGTATGTTCACCGTATTGGTCGTACAGGTAGAGCAGAAGCAAGCGGAATCGCCATCGCTTTCTGTGATGCAGAAGAGAAAGAATATTTAAGAGATATTCAGAAAGTTATTGGGAAGCAAATTCCTGTAATTGAGAATCATCCATATCCGTTAACGAATCATACCGTTACGAAAGAAGCACCTAAAAAGCAACAAGCTCGTCGCCCATCAGGTAACGGAAATGCTGGAAATGCCAACCGCAATAGCGGAGGAAGTAGTGCAGGAAAAAGCGGTAATAATTTCAGTAAAAGAGAAAATACAAGGCGTTAATCGGTAATGTTTAATGCGTAATGATGAATAATGAGGGCTGTACTCGTATTTGATTTGACAACTTTCTGAAAGTTGTCAAATCGAATACGAGTACTTGTTTTTACCGTAATTTCATCCGTAACTGCCCCAGTTTTTTCTTCATGACAAAGACCATTTTTTCTAGTTGAATGGCTAAACTAAGCGAACCCAATTCATAGTTCTCGATGATATACGCTTTGGATTGAGCCTCAATATCATCATAAATATCCCTACGGGAATCTGCCCCCATACCGCTTTTAGAGCTACTAAAAGGAGCATGGATTGCCCCTTTACTCCAATCGAAATTCTCAAATTGGTAACCTTTATTAACCACATCATAAAACCATTCGGTACAGGTATCTGTGCCATCCCAAATCCCACCAAAATAAGGAGCTGTTCCATTAGGGTAGCAGGCTTCACGATACAAGTCCACATTGATTAAACACAAATGCTCATTGAGACGGCACTCAGGCATAGGAAATGCTTTTTCTTTTGCCAAACGTTTCATTGCCAATTCTTTGCGAGGAGTCTGGTGACTTTCGTATAAGTGAATAGCCTCTTCGGTACTAGGTCGATAGGCAGGAAAAATAGTGCTACTGCATTTATTATCAAAAAAAGCAGGACAATTCCAGCATTGTCCAAGGAGGCCAACCCCCATTAAGGTATCCATCCGATTCTCGAATCGTTTAATCATGTCTCCCACAACATCTCGCTCAAAAAGCATATCATTATGTAAGACTAGGAGTAGCTTTTTATTACTCTTTCTAAAAGCATATTCGTACCGAAAATTCAATGCTTGTTCAGGGCTATAATTCGCAGGGTCTTTGTCTATTTCATGTGGCATAAATGCCGTAGAGAAATACAGCTTTAAGCCCTTATGTTGAAACAACTGCTTAATTCTGAAGACCTCCTTCCAAGCATCCTGATAAGGCTGTTGGCGTTCGATACTCACATAAATATGATCTATATGTTGCTGAGAATGGGCTAAAATGCTGTGAATTGTGGCAATTGTTTGGAAAGGCTTTCCGAAATAACTGATAGCAATGTCTATTTTATTACTCATTTTAAAGGCTTATTTTTTTACGAAGGTCTTAATTTCGGGGAAGGTTTCAAAGCAGATACACAAAAACTACTATAATCTCCTTAATTGCCCGTTTAAGCAAGCCTACCGTTCATCGCATTTTGTTTATATTTGTGTTTTAGAATAGACCTTTAAGGCTGAATTTAATACTGCTAAGAAGCCCCTAATCCCCAGAGGGGGAATAGAAATAAGGGCTAAAATAAATTATTTAAACTTACTACGTATTCTACTGAGTCTATGTGGAATCCCCCTAGCCCCCAAGGGGGAACTGAAATAGGAGCTAATATAATTACTTAAACTTACTATGTATTCTACTGAGTCTATGTGGAAGCCCCCTAGCCCCCAAGGGGGAACTGAAATAGGAGCTAATATGATTACTTAAACTTACTATGTATTCTACTGAGTCTA